>CAUSIX010000052.1:0-8060 GCA_963531555.1 uncultured Oribacterium sp. | reverse complement strand
GGTCAAAACGGAGGGGAGGAAGGAATCCTCTAAGATAAAACTCCACATACCGGAAATGACATGAATAGTCAGTCGAATCCCCAAAAAGTAGAGAACATGCCCGAAAAAGCGCATTTTTTCATGATGCATCAGGGCATCGCTCATGAATAAAGCATCCGTTAGATTCTTTGCCTTTCGTTCCAAAAGAAGAAAGGGTGCACAAAGATTAAAAAGCAAAAATAGCCCTATACAGAAGTCCGTTAAAACTTCCTGAAGGATGTCCACAAGCGGGTGAGAAGGACCAAAGCCGAGAAAAAGGATAAATAAGCCTAAGATAGACCATGGCACGGCTGCGTAATACAGCCCGTAATCGATAAGTTCCCTCTGCATCGGGTAGTGCTTTAAATTCAAGGCAAAGAATATTGCAAAGGGACTGACTTTCTCCCCTCTTACCATCTTTAGGGCCATATAGATGAAAGAAAAAGACCCCAGAAGTAAAAAGAAAATGAACGAAAAAAAGATAAAGGCTATCAGGATTCCAAAGATGCTGAGATTGATTCCGCTCCTCACCCCTGTTAAAACGAACATAATGGTCGTTGCAAGAAAAGGGCCGAGAATAAAAGAAAAGCATATTGCCAGAGCAATATAGGCTACAAAAAGGAGGAAAAAGGAAGCCAGAATAGTCGGCCAATTCCTCTTCCATTTTTCCAAGGCAAATCTTCTCAAGTCTTTACTGCTCATTCTTAATAACCCTTTCTTTTTTTCTTACTTCCACTGTATAAGAAGAGCCGCGGAAAAGCAAATAGAAATTTCCGCTCCTTCGCCGAAACGGATTCCTCCTCTTTTCCACAGCTCTTCAAACGGATTTATTCGATAGGTACTACTCCGCCTTCATACTTCTTATTGATAAAATCCTGAATCTCCTTAGAGTGTAAAACTTCTACCAAAGTCTTTGCCCATTCCGCATCCTTGTTCTTCTCCGATACGGCAATGATATTGGCGTAGGTCTGTGCCGCTTCGGACTTGGCATCCTCTGTAGCCAAAGCATCGCTCGGCTTATAGTTTGCCTGAAGTGCAAAGTTTCCGTTCATGCAGGCAAAGTCTACGGAATCTAAAGAACGAGGAATCTGAGCCGCCTCTACTTCATAGATTTCCACATTGTGCGGATTCTCTACGATATCCTGCTTCGTTGCCGTAAGGCCTGCTCCGTCCTTTAATTTAATGATACCGTTTGCTTCCAAAAGAAGAAGTGCTCTGGCTTCGTTTGTGGTATCGTTTGGAACTGCAATTTTTGCCCCGTCCTGAATTGCCTTTAAATCTTTGGACTTTCCGGCATAAATTCCGAAAGGCTCATAGTGAATCTTACCTACGGAAACAACATGGGTGTTGTTTTCCTTATTGAAATCCTCAAGGTAGGGAAGATGCTGGAAATAGTTCGCATCAATCTGTCCCTGATCCGTTGCCAGATTCGGCTGCACATAATCATTGTAGGTCACGATTTCAATATCAATACCCTTTTTCTTTAAAGCATCCTTTGCGGCTTCCAAAATCTCCGCGTGCGGGCTCGGTGTTGCTCCAATCTTAATCTTTACCGTTTCTCCCTCAGCTTTTGCCGCTTCGGTTGCCTTCTCAGACTCCTGAGCCTTCTCCGTTCCCGCTTCGCTTTCCACCTTGGTCTCCGCCTTCGTTTCCGCTTTCTTTCCTCCGCATGCGGCAAGGGTTACAGCCGCTAAGCCAAGGAGCAGTGCTACTACTCTTTTTTTCATAATTTCTCCTTAATTTCTCCAATTTCGCTTAGAAAATTTCCCTCTCGTAGAAGAAAATCGCCTAAAACCGTGATGCCGACCGCTTAGTATCGGCGAGTTTCTATGCTAAAGAAGGTTTTCCCTTCGAATAGCCTACACTATTTTTCTTTTATCGCTGTACTTGGCGAGTCTCATCCAAAATTCCTGAATAATCTGCACAATGATAATCAGCACAAGAACGGCAATAATCATGATATCCGTCTTGTAGCGATAATAGCCATAGTTCAGAGCAATGGCACCGAGTCCACCTCCTCCTACAAAGCCCGCCATAGCGGAGTAGGAAAGAATCGAAGTAATGCAAATGGCGGCACCGATATAGAGACTCGGCTTCGCATCCGGAAGATACACTTTAAGAATGATTTGCATCTTATTGGCTCCCATAGAGCGAGCCGCTTCAATAACACCGCTGTCCACTTCCTTTAGGGATGACTCTACCATTCTGGCAATATAAGGTGCTGCCGCAATAACTAAGGGAGGAATGATGGCATTCGGCCCCAAAGTCGTTTTCACCAGAAACTTCGTAAGCGGTAAAACCATAACGAGAAGAATGAGGAAGGGTATAGTACGGAAAATGTTCGTGATAAATCCCAGTACTCCGTGAACAATCTTTAACGGATACAGCCCTCCGTCTTCCGTCACCACCAAAATGACGCCGAGCGGAATCCCGATCAAATAGGAAATCAGAGTGGAAATGCTCACCATATAGAGTGTGGCTACCGTCTCCGTCTGAAACATGGGAAGTAATTCTTTAATACTCATCTATGCATGCACCTCCTCAAAGGGAATTCCCCGCTCTTTCATAAATTCCGTAACATGGAGGATATCCTCAATATTTTCCGGAAGTTCAATCACCATCTGCCCTACTGCCATGCCGTCTACCTCCTTGGTATTGGCGAAAAGAATATTCACCGGAGTATGCAGAGCAAGGATAAGTTCTGATAGAATCGGATCGTGTGCATTTTTCCCGTCAAAAACGATACGAAAACGTCTTCCGCTGCCGAAAAAGGCTTCTTTCTCTCCCTCTCCGAGGATAAGTCGCTTTCCGATTTCCGTTTTGGGAGAACGGAAAATCTCCTTCACCGGACCTTCCTCCGCAATTCTACTGTGGTCAATAATTGCCACCTCATCGCAGATGGACTCAATTACACTCATTTGATGTGTAATGATGATGATCGTGACGCCCATTTCCTTATTGATTTTTTTCAGAAGTTCGAGAATCTGCTCCGTAGTTTTCGGGTCAAGTGCCGAGGTCGCCTCATCACAGAGGAGCACTTCAGGGCTCGTAGCCAGCGCTCTTGCAATCGCGACTCTTTGCTTCTGTCCCCCGGAAAGCTGAGAAGGATAACTCTTTTCTCTTCCCTCCAGACCGACAAGCTTTAAAAGCTCCTTCGCCCTTTCCACTCGTTTCTTCTTTCGTGTTCCTCTTTGCATCATTCTCTCGAAAATATTTCCCTTTTCCGCTATTTCCAGAGGAAAGCAAACGTTCTGAAGAAGATTTCTCTGTTCGAGTAGATTAAACTGCTGGAAAATCATGCCCATGTTCTGCCTCATGGCAAGAATTTCTTTTTCTTTCATGGTGCTTAAGCTTTTCCCGTGGAAGAATATCTGACCGCTACTCGGTCTTTCCAGATAATTAATGCAGCGAACCAAAGTAGACTTTCCGGCTCCGGAAAGTCCGATGATTCCCTGAATATGTCCTTTTTTGATTTCTAAATGAATGTCTTCCAGAGCGGTAAAGTCTCCGGAAGCGGTCCGGAAGACTTTTCCCAAACCTTGTATTGCTATGATATTTTCTTCCATTTTGCTCCTTAAGACATGGCTTAGCGACAAAGCGCGAGAATCGACTCTGCATAAATCTCCGCCGCAATAAGAAGATCTTTTGCTTTAATCCACTCGTCCGCTCCGTGCATATGGGTATCCACTCCGGGTAGAACTGCGCCGAAAGCGACTCCGTTCTCCACATGATGCACATAGGTACCGCCTCCGATAGCAAGGCACTCTCCCTTTTCTCCCGTCACCTTTTCATAGCAGGAAAGGAGCGCCTTGATAAAGTCGGAATCCTTGGAAACATAGTGAGGCGGAACCATTCCTTCCGTCTCAAAGATAAAGCCCTTCTCTTCTACGGTTTTTCTCGCCATGTCTTCACAATTTTCCTTTGTTCCGCAGATAGGAATACGGCTGTCATAAATAAAGTGCATTTCCTTTTCCCCTACCTCAAAGATATCCAAGGTACAGGTAAGCTCTCCGCTTTCCTCATCGTGAAGCTTCGTCCCGATTCCGGAACCGTCCGTGACACCATAGGGGAAGAGTTCCAATACCGCTTCAAAAGCCTTTTTGTCCTCCGCGCTTACAGACGGAAGCTTCACCGCAAAGGACAAAGCTGCGAGTCCCGCATTCTTCCCAAGGTGCGGTGTCGAAGCATGCGCGCCTACACCGATTACGGTCACGGTATTTCCGGATTTTTGAATCTGTACACTGCATTCCTTCTCTACTACAGTCTTTGCCCTATTAAACTCTTCATCCGAGAGAGTCTTAAATTCCAAAACTGCCTTCTGGGGAACGGCATTTACCGCAACCCCTGCATGCAGGGATAGAAGCGCTCCCTCTCCCGTTCTCTTCTTTCTGATTGTGCCGTGCATGGCTCCCTTTTCAATATTGATAATCGGGAATTCCGCATCCGGCGTGAAGCTCATCTCCCCCGCCTTCTCCCTCTTATAGTAATACTCGAGATCGGCAGATCCGCTTTCCTCATTGGTTCCCAAGATAAGGCGAACCCCTTTCTTAAGCGAATACCCGAGCTCCTTCACCGCGCGCATAGCATACAGCGCCGCAAGTACCGGTCCCTTGTCGTCACTGACTCCTCTTCCATAAAGGATGCCATCCTTTACAAGGGGTTCGAAAGGCCCTGTCACTTCCCACCCTTCTCCGGCCGGCACTACATCAAGGTGTCCGAGGATGTCCAAGCTATGAGGAAGCTCCGGGGAAAAGTCCGCTGTTCCGACATAATTATCCCAGTTTTTGGTGGAAAAACCGTAGTTTTCACATATCCTTAAGCCCGCGTCCAGAGCTTCTTTCGGCCCTTCTCCAAAGGGAAGGTTCTCCTTCGCCTCTCCTCTTACGGAATTAATCCGAACCAGCGTGAATAAATCCTGTACAAACTCTTCCTCATGCGCAAGGAGCCAGTTTTTAATCGTTTTTTCCATAGCTTTTCCTTTCTTTTCGAAATGGTTCGCATGAACCATTCCAAGCTTAGTTCTTGGAAAATTCCGTTAAATGTAAATCCTTATTTCGATCCAGTACCATACCGATAGACCAGGGATGGGCGAAAAGAAGCAGGGGTCTATCCTTTAAGTCCTTTACCAATTTCATATCGGAAGTACCGGAAATTTCGCTTACGTTAATCTCCGTGTAATTTTCAATCCAACGAATATGCTCATAAGGGAGCATATCCAGTCGAACCTCTACATTGTATTCATTTTTCAGTCTATAGGTCAAGACTTCGAACTGGAGGCTTCCTACTACGCCGACGATGATTTCCTCCATACCGGTATTGTATTCCTGAAAAATCTGAATGGCACCTTCCTCGGCAATCTGGGATACTCCCTTTAAAAACTGCTTTCTCTTCATGGTGTCAATCTGCCTTACCCTCGCAAAATGCTCCGGTGCAAAGGTCGGGATACCCTCGTAGGCGAATTTCTTTCCGGAAAGTTCCAGAGTATCTCCAATAGAGAAAATTCCCGGATCGAAGATCCCGATAATATCGCCTGCATAGGCTTTCTCCACAATCTTTCTTTCATCCGCCATCATCTGGGTGGGCTGGGAAAGCTTCACCTTTCTTCCTCCCTGAACATGGTTTACTTCCATTCCGGCATCAAACTCGCCGGAGCAGATCCGCATAAAAGCCACTCTGTCTCTGTGCTTCGGATCCATGTTGGCCTGAATCTTAAAGACGAAGGCGGAAAACTTCTCTTCAACCGGATCGATGAGCCCTCGGTCGGACATTCGCGGAAGCGGGGACTTCGTCATTTTCAGGAAATGCTGTAAGAAGGTTTCCACGCCGAAGTTCGTAAGTGCCGAGCCGAAGAAAACCGGAGTCAGGAGTCCCGCATCCACTTTCTCTTCATCAAAGGCTTCCGCAGCACCTTCCAGAAGTTCCAGATCGTCCTGCAATTTATCAAAATATTCTTTTCCGATTATGCCTTCCAAGCGTGAATCATCCCTGGAATAGACTTCCTTTTCCACTTCCTTCTTTCCGCCACCCGCAGCATGGAAAAGATCCACTTCTTCCTTTTCTCTATCATAAACTCCTTTGAAATGGTGTCCACAGCCGATGGGCCAGTTAATCGGGCAGGTACGGATTCCGAGTACCTCCTCAATCTCGTCCAAGAGCTCATACGGATCTCTTGCCTCTCGGTCAAACTTATTGATGAAAGTGAAGATGGGAATGTGGCGCATCACGCATACTTTAAAGAGCTTAATGGTCTGCGGCTCCACACCCTTTGCGCCGTCAATAACCATGACAGCACTGTCGGCTGCCATAAGCGTTCTGTAGGTGTCCTCCGAGAAATCCTGATGTCCCGGCGTGTCCAGGATATTGATACATCTTCCGTCATAATTAAACTGCAAAACGGAAGAGGTAACGGAAATCCCTCTTTCCTTCTCGATTTCCATCCAGTCGGAAACCGCGTGCTTTGCGGACTTTCTCCCCTTTACGGTTCCCGCAAGATTGATTGCCCCTCCATAGAGAAGAAATTTCTCCGTCAAGGTTGTCTTTCCCGCATCGGGGTGAGAAATAATCGCAAAGGTTCTTCTCTTCTCTATTTCTTCTCTTAACTTTGCCATGTGCCTCCTAAACGAGATATCGCACGCTTTGCGCACGATACTCGTTATGAATCAAGTAAACGAGAAAAATGCGCAATGCGAACTTTCCCCGTCTTTAAAAAAGGCTATGCCCTTAGGACATAGCCTGCACTCACTCTTTTATTTTCTTCCGCGAAGGAAATCCGGAATTTCCAAACTTCTTTCCTTCTCATATCGCGGTTTCGACTGCACGGGGATATCCAAGGTTTCCCCCGTTTTAACTGTCCCAAGCTGAGGCTCAGAGGAAAGCTCGGGTCTTTCTCTGAGAACCGGAGCAACAGGTCTTTGATTATTTAAAAAGCTTGTTCCGCCTAAGCTCTGCGGCATAGCTGTGTTCTGCAGTCCGCTATGCAAACTGCCATGTAAACCGTTCTGCAAGCTGCTTGTCTGCTGACTCATCTTCGGTGCTTCTTCCTTTGCGGCTTTCTCTTTAATTCCCGTAGCAATAACCGTAATGGAAACTTCATCCTGCGCATCTTCGTTATACATTGCGCCAAAGATAATGTTGGCATTTTCCCCGACTAAATCTTCCACATAAGATGCGGCGTCATTTGCCTCAACTAGACTGATATCTCCGGAAATATTGATGATGACATCGGTCGCGCCTTCGATGGTGCTTTCCAGAAGGGGAGAGGAAATTGCGGTCTTCACCGCTTCAATTGCCTTGTCATCTCCCTTTGCTCTTCCTATTCCCACATGGGCAACACCCTTGTCCTTCATTACGGCGGAAACATCCGCAAAGTCAAGGTTAATAAGCCCCGGAACATTAATCAAATCCGTGATTCCCTGAACAGACTGCTGCAGAACCTCATCCGCCTTCTTCAGTGCATCCGGAAGAGAAGTCTTCTTCTCGACAATGTCCAGGAGTCTGTCATTCGGAATAACAATCAGGGTATCTACCGCGCCCTTTAACGCTTCTATTCCCATCATGGCATTCTTCATTCTCTGTCTTGCTTCAAAACGGAAGGGCTTCGTGACAACCCCCACCGTAAGAATCCCCATATCTTTCGCAATTTTTGCAATAATCGGTGCCGCACCGGTTCCGGTACCTCCACCCATTCCGCAGGTGACGAAGACCATATCCGCGCCCTGCAGTGCGGCAGTAATCTCCTCCGCACTTTCCTCGGCAGCCTTGGTGCCGATTTCAGGTTTTCCTCCGCATCCGAGACCCTTCGTCAGTTTTTCTCCAATGGGCATGGAAGTAGCGGCCTTACTGGACTGTAAAGCCTGCTTATCTGTATTTACCCCGATGAATTCAACGCCGGCAATGCCTTCGTCCACCATTCGGTTTACTGCGTTATTTCCTGCGCCACCAACACCTACAACGATTATCTTTGCCGCCGCTTCTGACTCGGGAAGTTGGATCTCTATCATGTCTTCCTCCTTAAAATCTATCTTCTGTCCTGTAAAGGAATA
>CAUSIX010000051.1:0-8073 GCA_963531555.1 uncultured Oribacterium sp. | reverse complement strand
AAAAAATAAAGCAAGCCGCAACGATCGTCTTCAAAAAAGCCGGAAGCCTTCTTCTTTTAGTCTTATCCTTCATGGAAAGAACCTTTTCCTTCTTTTCTTCGGACTTTTCAGCAGAAGCTTCTTCGTCCGCTTCCATAACATAGCGCTCGTCTATCTTTCCCATCGCTTCAATCAATTTCCAGTCCTTCATAATAAACCTTCTTTTTCCAGCCTGTTTTTCAGCGCTTCTCTCATCCTGTGCAAAGTAACCTTCACCTTACTTTCTCCCACTCCGTACCTCTGTGCTATTTCCTTTATTTCTTCGTGATAAAAATATCTTCTTACAAAAAATATCCTGGACTCTTTCTTTTGCTCCGAAAGGAAAGCATTAATCGCGGAAACCAAAACTTCTTCGTTCATATGCTCTTCCACATTGTTAAAGGAAAGCTGAATATCTTCTCCAAGTTCCTCGATACTCTCCGCAAGTTCCGCTCCCGCACGTTTTTTTGCATGAATCATTTTCAGGCGATTTATCGCACAATTTCGTACTATTTTAGCACAATACGCCTTTAAAAAGAGGGGTCTCTCCGGAGGAATAGCATTCCAAATGCTAAGCCAGGAATCATTTAGCACCTCTTCTATATCTTCTTGTTGAGACAATACCCCGGAAACAATCTTTCCGCAGTAAGCCTTATACCGTTCCTGCAAACGCAGAATCCCCTCTTCATTTCTGGCAAAAAACAAATCTATAATCTCTTTATCTTCCATAATCCCCCGCAAACTTTCCTCTTTCACCGGATTGTATCAGCAAAAATCTTCCCCGTATATCCCCTTTATTGAAAATATACGGAGAAGATCCGCGAAACATCATCAGAACAATCACATGATAAAATGAAAATTTGTCCAGATTATGAATTTTTTATGCTTTTTCTATAGAAAGTATCTCTCCTTCGAAAGGATCCACCTCGGAAAGCTCTCCTGTATAATGCACAACAACTTCATCTCCGTCCTTCAGTTTGTCCAGTCCTTCCGGCTTCTTATCAAAATTCAAGGCATAGCTCTTACCGTCATCGGTAGTTACCGTGAACATAAAGTCCTTAATATCGGAAATCTTACCTTTAAGTTCTTCTTCCTTTGCCTCTTCCGCTTTAGTACCGTCCTTTGCCTCTGTCTCCTTGGTGCTCTCCTTTGCCTCGGCCTCCTTGGTGCTCTCCTTTACTTCGGCTTCTTTAGTACTTTCCTTTGCTTCAGCACTGGTCTCCGCCTTTGTCTGTGAAGCGGAATCTCCCTTTGCTCCGCAGGCCATAAGAGAAACCCCAAGTAATGCGGAAACGGATAAGACACTTACCTTCTTCCACAGATTTTTTCCCATCAATGCAGTTTTTTTCATTTTTTTATCCTCCATCTTTCTTGAAGCCCTTACGCTTCTCTTTTTTTTGCTCGTGTCCATTCACATCTCCCGTTCAGGGATATCCTGTAAATTTTCACTCACATTAATGAAGACAAAGGATAGGAAAAAAGGTTACATTTTTTTTAAAAATTTTTCTTATTCACATGAACAAAGACATTTTCTCCGCGGTCCTGCGTACTTCTTCCCGGGGAATTTGCCGTTCTTCCTCTCACCAAGGCCTCGCACAGCTTAATATTATTTAAGGTTCTGTCAAAAAGAGACAAGGTATCTTCCACTGCATTCTTCTTATCGGAAGAGAGCTCCCTGTGCAGAAAATCCGCTGCATCCTTTTCCAAAGGACTTAAAAGTAAATCATCTCTTCTGGTTCCCGATTTCTGAATATCGATTGCCGGGAAAATGCGCCTTTCCTGGAGCTCTCGATTCAGTACAAGCTCCATGTTACCGGTACCTTTAAACTCCTCATAGATGACATCATCCATACGGGATCCCGTATCCACAAGAGCAGTCGCTAAAATGGTCAGACTTCCCCCCTCACGAATATTTCTTGCCGCACCGAAGAAGCGCTTAGGCATATGAAGAGCAGCGGAATCCATACCGCCGGAGAGAATCTTCCCGGAAGAAGGAACCGTCATATTATAGGCTCTGGCAAGACGGGTAATGCTGTCTAAAAGAATGCATACATCCTGTCCCTGCTCCACAAGACGCTTGGCTCTTTCAATACTCATTTCCGCAACCCTCTTATGATGCTCCGGAAGCTCGTCAAAGGTGGAATAAATAACTTGAACCTTATCTCCCACAACCTCTTCCATCATATCCGTTACTTCCTCAGGTCGCTCATCAATGAGAAGAATCATAAGCACCATATCCGGCTCATTTTTTAAAATGGACTGCGCAATTTGTTTGAGCAAAGTTGTCTTTCCGGCTTTTGGAGGAGAAACAATCATTCCTCTCTGTCCTTTTCCGATAGGAGCAAGCAAATCAAGAACCCTGAGAGAAGTAGAAACTCTCTTTCCCTCTCTTTCCATGGGAATTCTTTCATCAGGGAAAATAGGCGTGAGCTTATCAAAATCCGGACGTCCGAAAAGTGCGGAAAGCGGAAGCCCGTTTACTTTTTCAATGTAAAGTAAGGCACTGTAGCGCTCCTGCGGATTTTTGGATTTGGAATATCCGTAAATCATATCTCCCGTCTTCAGGTGAAAACGGCGAATCATTAAATTGTGCACATAGACATCCTGATCTCCGGGAAGAAAGTTCTCTGAACGAATAAAGCCGTATCCTTCCGGCATAATCTCCAAAATGCCGTGTACTTCTTTCGCATCGGCATCTCTCGGCCCCTCTTTTTTAACAAACTCCTCTTTTACAGGAGAGAACGGCTTCTCCTCGAATGGGGAAACAGGCATTTTAACAGAACTCTCCTCCGGTACTTTCACTTCCTTTACGAGCGACTTTTCTTCTTTTTCGAGCAATTTCTCTTCTTTTTCGAGTGACTTTAGTTCTTTTTCCGCTACTGCCGCTTCCGTTTCCAAGGACTTTTCCGCCGTCTCTTCCGTCTTCTTCGCTCCGGCTTTCTTCCTCTTTTCCGTCTTTGCCTCGACTTTTTTCTCTCCGCTTTTCTTTTCCGTCTCCGCCTCGGCTTTCTTTCCCGTCTCCGCCTTCGCCTCGACTTTTTTCACTCCGGCTCTCCTTCCCTTTTCCGCCGTCTCTGCCGTCTCTTCCGTCTTTTTCTCTCCGGCTTTCTTCCCCTTTTCCGCCACCTCCGTAGCTTCTTTCGTCTTCTTTACTCCAACTTTCTTCGTCTTATCCGGCTTCGGCGCGGCTGCCCTCTCCTCGGTTTTTTCCGGAATTTCCACCTTCTTTCTCCTCTTCGCTACACTTGTCTTTTTCTCTACAGGGGTGCTTTCTTTCCCTGCTTCCTGATTTAGCTCTTCCATATATTACCTCTCCTTTTAATCCTCGATTTAACTTTTTTACTCGAATTAAATTCTACTCGAATTAACGTTTCACTCGATTTACATTTTCACTCGACTCAATCCTACACATATAAGTAATCATTGCATTTCTATCGACGAAAAAGAATCCCGGATAAAGTCCTAATCCTTTTTTAACTTTCCATTCCTTGGTTTGTAGGCTGATTTTTCACATGAAAATGAAGGGAAATAAAAATCTCTTAGACTTCGACCGCTCCGCTTACTAGAAATCGGAATACTTTTTAGAACGTAAAGAAATGTCAAAACATCCGCATGACCTGTCATCTCAATACCTTCTTCATTCTAACAAATAGAGCGGCAAAAAGAAATACCCTAAATCTCCACTTCCTTAGCAAGATAAAAGGAATAGAGCACTCTTCTCTTTACCCTTTTCCCGAGAATGGCTTCCAGTGCATCGCTGTAAAGCATAATCTGCTTCCGGTATCTTTCTCTCAGCTCTTCTCCCTCTCTTACACGGTCCGTCTTATAGTCGACAAGGATAATTCCGTCATCCTCCACAATAAAAGCATCTACGATTCCTTGCAATAAGACCTCATCCTCTTCTTTTCTATCCGGAAAGAGGGCACGGAAAGGGAGCGCACGCATGAAATGCATTTCCCGGAACAAACGTTTTTCCTGAAAGGCTTTTTTAAAACATTCTCCAAGGCTCGAGGAAAGAAAAGTCTGAAACTGCTCTTTGTTTAAAAGAGAAAGTTCTTCCTCTCCTAAGATAGCCGGAAGCTGTTCCAAGCCCTTATTGTAGTCAAAAAGAGCCAGTGCATGGTGAAAGCTGTCTCCGATTTTCGCTCCGAGACCCTTCTCTCTTTTTTCCGCATTTCTTTCATGCACTTGCCCATTTTTTCCACTTTTTTCCGCCTCGCTAAGCCCTTTGCTTTCTCCTCCCGTTTCTCCCTCTTTATCCCCTTGTTCCTTTACTGCCTCAATTGCCTGCTTCTTTAAGAGGGAGACGGCATACTTCGGGTAGAGATGCGTGCTTTCCTCGTGATCGTATCGATAAGAAAAATCCTTGTCCCACTCCTCTTCTTCCTCGGTTTTTTCGTGGTTTTCCGCTAAATAAGAATATAGTGCGTCTCTAACGGAGAACTTCTCTCCTTCCTCTTCCTCTTTCTTTTCAGAAAGTGCTTCTCTTGTAAAAGTACGAAGCTTCACAAGCGAATTTTCCAAACTCTCCGTAAAGCTTCTTGAAAAGGCCAACATGATAAAATCCAAATAAGACTTCGCCCCTCTTATATCTTCAATCTTGATATCTTCGTTCACCGGGTGCTTTTCCATATAGGAAGCAAGGTTTTTTACCACTCCCGTCATAATCAGCTTTTCTTCCGCTCTTGTCATCGCAACGTAGAGCAGTCGAAGCTCCTCCGCCTGATTTTCTTCCTCCATTTTTTCCTTTATGGCACTAAGCTGTAAAGAAGGGTATTTGATTCTTGTTTCCTGATCGAGATAGGGAGATGCCATACCGAGCTCTTCATCGAGCAGTATGGACTCTCGTAAATCCTGCTTGTTGAAATTTTTTTGTAGGGAAGAAAGGAATACTACCTTAAATTGCAAGCCCTTCGACTGATGAATGGACATAATACGAAGGAGGTCATCATTTTCCGAATAAATATTCGCTTCTCCCTCGTCATACTCTTTCTGCTTTGCCTTCTCGATATAGCGAATAAAATTGAACAGCCCGCTGAAACTGCCCTTTTCAAACTGTAGGGCATCCTCAATCAACTGGTCGAGATTCGCCCTTCTCTTCTCTCCCATGGGAAGCGCCGAAGCATAAAGGTAATAAGAGGTTTCCTCATAAAGAAGGGTTAAAAGCTCATGAACGCGAAGATTTCGGGAAAGCTTTCTATAGCGCTCCAGTTTCGTGCAAAAATCCATCCATTTCTTCCATAAGTCTCTCCCAAGCGGCGATTGTACCTGCAACGCATTCTCTTTTCCACTGCATTGATTTTCACTACAGAAATCTCCATCGGAAATAGCTTCAGCGGACATGCAAAGTGCCTCCGTTAGGCTTCCGTACGCAAGTTTCAGACTGCAAAGTTCCTCATCCGTAAAGTGAAACATAGGTGAATGAAGGACGGCGGCAAGCGGAATATCCTGCTTCGGGTTATCGATAACGGAAAGCATGGCAAGAATCGTTTCCACCTCTACCTGCGAGTAGTAACCGTCCGAGCTCACCGCGAAACTCGGGATTCCCTCCTCGGAAAAAATGTCCACCATCTCCTTTGCCACTTTCTTCGGGGAGCGAAGCAAAATGACCATGTCCTTATACTGTATATTCTTTTTATGCAATTCCCTCACACGGGAAGCTATCATTCGGCACTCTAATTGCAGGTCGGATTCCTTCTCTAAGCCGGCCTCTCCACGCTTTTCTTCCGAATTTTCCTCCTTCTTCCCTTTCGCCTTTTCTTCCCCTTCCGTCTCTTCTTTTTCCAAAAGGAGAAGCTCTGTCTTACTGTCCGTCTCTTCCTTTTCCTCTCTCCCCTGAAAAAGGCTGCTGTCTCGATCATACTCGATTCCGCCGAGTTCCTTTTTCATGATACGGAAAAAACAGGCATTTACCGCATCAATAACACCTTTTAAGGAACGGAAATTCTTCTGCAAAAAAATTTTGGGATAGCTTTCATCGTAGTATTTCCGAAGGAAGAGCTCCGGTCTTGCCATACGGAAGCGGTAAATACTCTGCTTCACATCTCCGACCTGAAAGACATTTCCCTCCGAAAAGCGTTCTTTGGATAAGGCAGACACAAGATATTCCTGCACCATATTGGAATCCTGATACTCATCTACGAGGATTTCCGTATACTCCTGTGCCAATTCGTCCGCAATGGTGCTGAAGTGAAGCACACCGTCTTTTTCCGTATAGAGAAGTTTTAGCGCAAAATGTTCCAGATCCGAAAAATCCAGAATATTTCGTTCCAGCTTCTCTTTTTGATAACGCGCATAAAAGAGAAGGGTAAGACGGATGGCCTCCTGTAATAAAGTTTTTCCCTCTGTTTCCGCCTTCTTCTCTATCTCCTCAGGAATCAGAATATAGTTCTTCTGCCATTTCTGTACGAGCGCCTTTACCGCGTTTCTTCTTCCTTTAACCTCCTCTTTTCTCTCCGCCTTGGAATTCTTTATGCGGCTAAAAGAAATCGCCTGTATTTCTTCGATTGTACGGCGAAGGATAGCCCCTGCCTCCTCTGCTTTCTCTAAAAGCTTCGCTGCTTCTCCGCCACTTTCGCTCTCTTTCCTTTCCAAAATCTCTTCCGTATTTTCTTTTGGAGAAGACCGGACTGCCTTTACTCTTAAAAGACTTTGATAATCTTCCTCCACCGCCGCAAGATACTCGGAAGGTCCCCCCTCTTCTGTACAAATCCGGATTGCCTCCGTAAGCATTTCTATTGCTTCCCCCACTCGCTTCCTGATGCTCTCGAGGAGATAGTTTTTCCAGGCGCTGCTGCTGTTCTCGGAAAGCGCCTTCAGATACTTTTCCGGAAAGGGACTGGCCACAGCAAGGTAGTACAGCTTTACAATAATCTCCTGAATCCCCTTATCCTGTTTTCCTGTGGAATAGCGGTCCACAAAAGAAAGGAAGCTTTCCTCCTTCTTCCCGTATTCCTCTTCTAAAAGTTCTTCTACAATATCTTCCTTAAGGAGGGCAAGCTCATTTTTCTCTCCGATACGGAAATTCGGTTCAATACCGAGGCTCGTGTAGTTTTCCTCTATCAGCCTCTTACAAAAGGCATCAATGGTACTGATATTCGCATTCGGAAGTTCCGCTATTTCTCGTTCAATATGCGGATCTCTGTTTTCCAAAAAAGCTTCCTTTAGGCGTGCCTTGATCCTTTCCTTCATTTCCGAGGCGGCAGCTTCCGTAAAGGTCATAAGCACCACGGAAGAGAGGCTGATTGGATGCTCTTTATCAAGGAGACGGTCAATAACATGCTCAACCAGCACGGCAGTTTTTCCGGATCCTGCTGCCGCGGAAACCAGTAAATTCCCTTTTCTGTGGGAAATGACTTCGCTTTGTTCCTTTGTCCATTTACTCATCGCCATCCTCCTTTCCCGTCTCGATGTTCTTCGCATCTTTCGCACGGATTAGCGTTTTTTCTTCCCCCGTATCGCTTTTCTCTATATCTTCCTCTGTTTTCCCCTTTGTCTTCTTCAGAATCTCCTCCCAAAGTTCTTCGTCTGTTCGGGAATCCGGATTTCGATATCGGAAGTTCGGGAGATCCTCATCAAAACCGCAGATACTGTGATACGGACAGTAGCTGCAAGCGGTAATATCCCCCTCTTTTCTTATCGGAGAAATCCCTTTCTCCCCCTCTTTTATGCGTTTAGCGCCCTCAAGCATTTCCTGCTTGGCAAATTCCAAAAGTGCCTTCAACTTTTCGGAAGAAACAGCCGCACCTTTTTCCTCTACCTCGCCGTTTTTACACTGCACGGGAAGAAGGAGGCTTTCTCCTTCTCTCTTTTCCAAATGCGAAAGACTCTCCTCGGAGAGGTTCACAAGACCGGATGGTTTAAACGCCTTTAAGCGTTCTTTCTCGGGATCAAAATCCTCTTCATAAGGAATGACGGGATTGTCCATGGTAAAATAGAAAAGTGCCGAAGGAAGCACTTCCCGATTCGGATTTCTCTCTTTTTCCCTTTGCAGAACATAGTCCATATAAAGCGGAAGCTGTAAATCCAGTCCTGCGAAAAGATTTTTCAAAGAAA
>CAUSIX010000050.1:0-8158 GCA_963531555.1 uncultured Oribacterium sp. | reverse complement strand
TACATTGGCAAGGAGCCCGAAGATGGCAGAGAGAAGAACCCACTTAAAGATATGGGAGCGATCTTCCGAATCGTTGATTTTCCCTAATTTATGCGCGAGAAATCCTACAATTAAGCCGATAACCATTTTACATATCAAGGTCTTCGGGGCATAGGTAATATAAACGGGATCGAGGAGATCCCCTATGGTCATACCGATTGCTCCGGCAAGTCCGCCCAAAGGGCCGCCAAGTACAAGGGCCGCAATAACGACCACCGCATTTCCTAAATGAATGGAAGTGGTATCAGCACCGATAGGGA
Organism: uncultured Oribacterium sp.; assembly: GCA_963531555.1. Lineage (GTDB taxonomy): Bacteria > Bacillota > Clostridia > Lachnospirales > Lachnospiraceae > Oribacterium. Next base: position 7,859 of record CAUSIX010000050.1, on the reverse strand, counting down.
TTTTTACCTGTAAAAAAGTGAAGACAACATAAGACAATGCGGCAAAGAGTGCAGAGAGAGTTAATTTTTGTACCTTTTTATTCATCATATTTCCTCCATGGCAGGACCGGGAATTTTCTCTTCTTTCAACAGGAAAGCCAAGTCCTTTTAGTAAGTGTACAGAATAAGTGTCTGCCGTTTTCTGATGATAGCACAAACTGGACTTAATAAAATATCCAATTTTGCTAAAATATATAAGACCAGTTTGCTATAGTATAAAACTATATCTAAATCAAAAAGTATAGTATTAGACAGTAAGATCACCCTGTGATACATTTTTCGCCAAGAAGCAGTTCGGTTTTTCCGAAAGAGAAATTGGATGGAAAAGATATGAAGAGGCTTCATTTTCAAGAACGGTAAGAGTCAGCGGGTTCATTCCATGATGGAGGTAAAAAGATGAGTAAGAAGAATATAGCGGAAAGAAAATTATCCTTTAACACAAGAGCGGTTCATGTAGGGCAGGAACAGGCTGATCCGGCAAGCGGTGCAAGAGCGGTTCCGATTTATCAGAGTACCGCCTTTGTTTTTGAGAATTGTGAGCAGGCTGCGGCGCGATTTGCTTTAAAGGAAGCCGGAAACATTTACACCAGATTAACCAACCCGACACAAGGCGTACTGGAAGAGAGAATCGCAAGTCTGGAAGGGGGAGTGGCCGCACTGGCGCTATCCTCTGGGGCTGCGGCGGTTACTTACGCTTTTAAGGCGGTGGCACATCAGGGAGATCATATTGTCAGTGCAAGAAATATCTATGGCGGAACCTACAATTTCTTAAAGCATACTTTCAGGGACTTCGGTGTGGAAACAAGCTTTGTGGATCCCTATGATTTGTCCGAAGCGGAGCAGGCGATAAAGGAAAATACAAAAGCGCTTTATATTGAATCCTTGGGAAACCCGAACGGTGATGTAGTGGATATTGAGGCCTGGGCCGATGTAGCCCATAAGCACGGGCTTCCCTTAATTATAGACAATACTTTTGCAAGCCCTTATCTCATTCGTCCGATTGAGTACGGTGCGGACATCGTGGTGCATTCCGCAACAAAGTTTATCGGAGGACAGGGCTCCACGATGGGAGGAATCGTGGTCGATGCGGGACGCTTTGATTGGACTAAGGGGAACAAATGGCCTTGGCTTACCGAGCCGAACCCTTCCTATCACGGAGTAAGCTTTGCAAGAGATACGGCACCGGCGGTGATTGCAACTTATATTCGTGCAATACTTCTTCGTGACGAAGGTGCTGCTATTTCGCCGTTCAATGCCTGGCTTCTTCTGCAAGGCACGGAAACGCTTCCCCTTCGTGTGGAAAGACATGGAGAAAATGCGGTAAAGATTGCAGAGTATTTGGAAAAGCATCCGAAGGTGGAGTCTGTTTCCCACCCTTCTGTATCAAAAGATGCCCGGCAAAAAGAATTATACAAGAAGTATCTTCCAAGTGGAGGAGGCTCCATATTTACCTTTAATATAAAAGGCAATGCGGAAACCACAAAGAAGTTTATCGATCATCTTGCGCTTTTCTCCCTACTGGCAAATGTTGCCGATGTGAAGTCTCTTGTTATTCACCCGGCAAGCACCACGCATTCAGAAAGCACAACAGAAGAGCTGCTAAAGCAGGGAATTCAGGAAAATACGGTTCGCCTTTCTGTAGGAATTGAAAATGTAGAGGATCTAATTGAAGATTTGGAAGAGGCATTTAAGGAGATTTAGAGAAATAAAAGGGGACTGTGAAAATCAAAATATATTGCTGAAAATTTATTTATTATTTTGATTTTTCACAGCCTCAATGAATCTAATATATAGCTTTTATCAAAAGGGGCTTCCGTAATGTGGAAAGCCTCTTTTTTGGAGTTCGTTCGGAGCGAGTATTGTACTTAGGTTCAATATCATTCTTTGTCCTGCTTTTGAATTATTAAATCGAATAATAAATTTATGTTGAGTTGTCGATATATAAGAAAATAAGTTTTCTGATTAATAAATATTGTTTAGTTGAGGAGGAATTTTTATGAAGAAAAGAATAATCACTGCTTATGTTATGACTTTAGTGTGTATGTGCCTATTATCTTTTTATGCGTCTGCATCAAGTTTTAAGAATGATAGTAGTATTACTATTAAGGATGAATATCAATATAATAATTATTTTACAAAACATATCTCATCCTTGAATTCAGCGGTTTATACAATGCGTTCTCCATACATTGTAGAAGAGGCTAATATAAGAAATGTGGAAGTTCAAGTTAATTCTAATGCAAAAGTGAATTTGACTCTTCAGTTAACAAATAGTGAAGGAGTTAGTGAAAGTATAGATATAAAGAGAAGTGGGACATTTTATATAACTGGGAAACTTGTTGGAAAAAATGCAAAAGGAGAGTGGAAAATAAGCATTATATCTAAAGGATATGGTTTTGGATATGGAAATAGTGGAAATGGAAACATTAATATTAAGGTAAATTATAATGTGAGTAGTACGTGGAGGTGATGTAATATGAGCAATACAGTGTCAGAGATGGCTTTTCATGCACTTGCAAGAGAAAAATTAAATAGATATTTGCGAGGAGAAAAAGAAAAAAATAGATATACAGACGTCCAATCACAAGCAAAATATTGGAATGGTCCGGAAGATGGGCCGTATGATGTTTATACTGACAAGTGGTTGGATGGGACTAATCGACATGGTGAAGAGGATAAATTGATACCTATTTTCGATGAAGTGAAAAAAGTGGTTGAAGATTACTATGCAGACATTTACCTCAACCATCAAGCAGGAGAACATTGGCATGATGCACAAAGATTGGAAAAGCAAATTCAAAGTTTTTATCCTCGTGTTAAAGGGCCGGATAGATTGAATTTCATATACTCGGTCAATGTTTATGAAAAAGAAGTTAGAAAAAAAATAAGGAATATTATCAGTGAGACACAGCCGGATTATAGGCCCGGTCTTCCCTATGATCCTACCCATCTAAGAGAAGTGCTTACTAAAGAGCGACAAGAAAAAGGTTTTAGCTTTTCGGTATAGAGTCCTTCATAGGTTAAAAGGTATATTTGCTTTATTCATAGAAGCACTAGAAATAAATATTTAAAACGATCAAAAGCAGGGCTTTGCGTGAATTTTCATTCCGCATCCCTGCTTTTTTTCTTGTCACTCCGAAAAGAAAGAAGTAAGATAACGAGGAATAAATTGTAGAAATCATGACATGAATAGTTTTTCAGAAATTCATTTTCCGAAAACGAAAAAGGGAATCTATGCATCATTTTTTTGTAGATAAAAGTGAAATTATAGGAGAGGAAATCAAACTCTATGGAGATGATTTTCATCATTTACAGAAGGTTCTTCGAGGAAAAATAGGGGAAGAAATTATTATTTCCTCAGGAGAAGATGTCGATTATCATTGTAAGATTAAACGGTATGGAGAAGACCATGCCGTTCTTACTGTTTCTTTCTTGGAGGAGGTGCATGAACTTCGAACAAAGCTTGTTCTTTTACAGGCTCTTCCTAAAGGAGAGAAGATGGAGCTTATCATCCAAAAGGCGGTGGAACTGGGTGTATCGGAGATTATTCCCTTAGAGAGTGAAAACAGTATTGTTAAGCTGAGGGGAGATAAGGCGGAGAAGAAAAGACTGCGCTGGCAGGGGATTTCGGAAGCGGCGGCAAAGCAGTCGAAGCGCTCCGTCATTCCTGTGATTGCTCCGGTTTCGACATGGAAGGAAGCGTTTTCCTTAGTTAAGAATGCGGAAATAAAACTGATACCTTATGAAAATGAAAAGGGAGTCTGCTTTACGAAGGAAGAACTTCTACGGGTAGAAGAACTGGGGCAAAAGTCGGGTGGTACGATTGCTCTTTGTATTGGTCCGGAGGGCGGATTTTCCAAAGAAGAGGTGGAAGAGGCGAAAAAAGAGGGATTTCTTCCGATTAGCCTAGGAAAGAGAATTCTACGTACGGAAACGGCGGCCATTGCGACTTTAAGCCTGATTATGATGCACTTGGAGTTTGGTGAAAATAAGGAGAGAAAATGAGAAGCATTTATTTGGATAACTCGGCAACAACAAAGGTGTATCCGGAAGTTGCGGAACTGATGTGCAAGACCATGCTTGCGGACTACGGGAACCCGTCGGCAAAGCATATCATGGGTGTTGAAGCGGAGAAGTATTACAGAGAAAGCAGGGAAGAGATTGCCGAGACCTTAAAGGTGAAGGCAAAGGAAATTCTCTTTACTTCCGGTGGTACGGAGTCCGACAATATGGCACTCATCGGGGGCTGCTTTGCCAAAATGAGACAAGGAAAGCACATCATCAGTTCTGCGATTGAACACCCCGCTATTTATAAGACCTTGGAATTTTTGGAGAGTCACGGTTTTGAAATCAGCATTTTACCGGTGGATGAGAAGGGGCACATTTCCCTTAGTGAGCTGGAGAAAACACTCCGTGACGATACCGTTATGGTTAGCATCATGACCGTGAATAATGAGATGGGAGCGGTAGAGGATATTCACGCGATTGGAGAGCTTATTAAGAAAAAGAATCCGAGCTGTCTCTTCCATACCGATGCTATACAGGCCTATGGAAAAATGCTTCTTCATCCGAAGAAGGATTTTGTGGATCTCCTTTCCGTAAGTGGACATAAGCTGCATGGTCCGAAGGGAATCGGCTTCCTTTTTATTGATGAAAAGGTAAAAATAAATCCGATTATTTTTGGCGGAGGACAGCAGGGTGGACTTCGCTCCGGCACTTTAAATATTCCGGGAATCGCCGGCATGGGACTCGCTGCAAAGATGGTTTATCAGGATTTTCCGAAAAAGCTGGAGAAGCTCTATGAACTAAAGGACTATTTTATAGAGGAGTTGGAGAAGCTTCCGGAGGTGAAGGTCAATTCCGAAAAGGGAAGGGCTTCTGCTCCGCAGATTATTTCCGCCTCCTTCTACGGAGTAAAGGCGGAGGTTCTCCTTCATGCTCTGGAAGAGAAGGGAATCTATGTCAGCAGCGGTTCGGCCTGCTCTTCCAATCATCCGGGTATTTCCGGAACTTTGAAAGCTATCGGCCTTACCGGAAAGGAGCTGGACTCGACGCTTCGCTTTTCTTTTTCTTTCCTGACGGAAAAGCATGAGCTTAACGATACAATTGCTGCCCTAAAAGAACTGCTTCCTATGCTGCGAAAATTTTATAAGGCGTAAGAGGATGCAAAGAAGGGAAGAGCGGTTCAGATATGCCGCTTTTCTTCATCTGCACAAAGTGTTTTAATTCTGTACGGTATGGAACAGTGCATAAACGACAAAGATAAACAGTGCAATGACGGAAAAGGAGTCGGAAATGGTTTGGAGGAAAATATCGGTAAAAACAAAGGAAGAGGCCGTTGATATCTTGTCGGCTTATTTATTAGACCGTTGGGATATCGAGGGTGTAGAGATAGAGGACGGTAAAGGCCTTACCGAGGAGGAAGCAAAAATTATTTTTGCGGATATTCTTCCTGAGGAGACATCTCTAAATGGAGAGGCGAGCTTGTCCTTTTACTTGGAAATTTTACCGGAAGAGGAAAAAAAGAAGAGAAAAGCGCAGGTGGAAAAAGAATTTTTGGATGAAAATGTGGATCATTCCTATACTTTAAACAGCAGTAACATTTTCACGGAAGAAGAATGCCTGGAAATTCTTTCCGATTTAAAAAGAGAACTTAGCGAAATGGCAGAGTACACGGAGATTGGAGAGGGGAAAATTTCCGTTTCCGAGACGGAAGACAAGGACTGGATGAATGCCTGGAAGGATTTTTTCCACAGCTTCCGTGTGGGAAAGCTTCTTATAAAGCCGAGCTGGGAAGAAGAAGAGCCGAAAGAGGGAGAGTTTGTGCTATCTCTGGATCCCGGAACAAGCTTTGGAACGGGGCAGCATGAGACAACGAAGCTTTGCCTTCTTTCCTTGGAAAAATATTTGCATGAAGGAGACCGTGTTCTGGATTTTGGTACCGGATCGGGAATTCTCGGCATTGCCTCTCTGAAAATGGGGGCAAAAGAGGTTTTCGCCACAGACTTGGATCCCCTTAGCAAAGCGGCGGTTCGTGAGAATCTCAAAGTAAACGATATTTCGGAAAAAAATTTTCAGCTCTTTATTGAAAATATTCTTTCGGAAGAAGAGAGTGCGAGAAGCTTACGGGAAGTGCTAAGGAAAGAACCCTTTGATATAGTTTGTGCCAATATTCTGGCTCCTGTGATTGTTTCTTTGACGCCGCTTATCCCCTCTGTTTTGAAAAAGGGCGGATTCTTCATTTCCTCCGGTATCCTTTGGGATAAGGCGGGAGAAGTGCGAAAGGCGCTGGAAGAAGAGGAGAGCCTGGAAATCCTCGAAGAATCTGTAGAGGGAGAGTGGCATTCCTTCACTGCGAGAAAGAAATAAAAAAGGGAGAGAAAGAAATAACATGTATTAGACTCCCAGTGCAGTTAACGGCACAACGAAAACTCCATCCTCTCTTTGATAAGCGGCATTGGAAAGACCGCAAATCACAGAGAGGCTTTTGGGCGCTTTTCCATTTTTTTCCTCCAAGATTTTCTGTTTTATTTTCAACAGATTTTTGGCGGCATCTTCAATTTGATTGGCTCCCAGCTTGATTTCTATCCCACACCATTCCCCATCAGGCAGAACAATTACCGCATCCATTTCTTGATTATGATAATCCTGATAATGGTATAAAGAGGCACCAAATGCTTCTGCATATATTTTTAAATCTCTTTCGCATAAAGCTTCAAACAAAAATCCTAAGGTATTCAAATCTCTCATTAAGATTTCAGGAGTGGCATTCAAAAGAGCACAGGCTAAGGAAGGGTCGGAGAGATGTCTTTTTTCTGCTTGTTTTACTCGAACAGTAGAACGCAGTTGCGAGCTGTAAGGCTTTTGATTGTCTGTAAGGAATAGTCTGTTTAAGACATCTAAATAGCTTGCGACCGTCTCCACAACAATATCCTCATGATCAATCTCTTTCATGTCTTCTTTTAATCTTTTATTTGTGACAGTAGTGGATTCATTTCGCGCAAGGGAACGAAGCAAGAGTTCCATTTTGTGACGGTCTCTTTTTATGCCATCTATACGTTCTATATCATCAGACAGTATCGCAGAAATATATTCCTTTGGAAGTAGAGCAGCTTCTTCGATAGGAAGTTCTTGGCTGCTCGGCCATCCGCCACGAACAATATAACCAATAAGATCGGTAAGTGTTACTTCTCCGGTGAGCTGAGTTTTAAGAATTCCGTTGCATAGATCCTTTAAAGAAACTTTTCCACTGGATTTTCCCGCTTCGAATAATGACATTGGGCGCATTCGAAGACGCGCAATTCTCCCTGCTCCGCTGTGAAGAATTCCTTTATGATTTGGAGTTGCGGATCCTGTTAAGATAAATCTCCCTTTCTCCTTAGAAGAATCAACCGCAAAGCGAACAGCGTCCCATAGAGCGGGTACCTCCTGCCATTCGTCTAACAGGCGAGGAGAATCTCCATCTAAAACCAAAGAAGGATCTATCTGTGCAAGATTTCTATTCTGAAAATTCCCCCTTGGATCTGCCAAATAATACTCGCTTTTACTATGATAGGCAGAAGTCCAGGTTTTTCCGCACCACTTTGGACCTTCAATGCATACAGCACCGAAGGTCTTTAAGTATTTTTCAACAGAAGCATCGATGATTCTCGGCTTATATAACTCTCTGTTCATTTACTATCCTCTCAACATTTTATTTAGATATTATAGTACAGTTCGAGAGATTTGTAAATTTCAACTCGAGAGATTCATGAAATTAAACTCGAGAGATTCGTAAATTTCAGTTCGAGATATTTATAAATTTCAGTTCGAGAGATTCG
>CAUSIX010000049.1:0-8163 GCA_963531555.1 uncultured Oribacterium sp. | reverse complement strand
GTGAGAGCCAATATAACCGGCTCCTCCGGATACTAAAATCTTCATCCTCTTCTCCTTTTAAATCCGTTAAAATTCTATTTCTACGTTTTTATCGTCAAATGCAACACATTTTAAAAGTTTAATTCTCTCGGTCCGTCTGCTATCTCCGCTTCATAGAAGCTGCAGGGATAGCCTATTTTCGGCTCGTACACCTTCTGAAGCGTTTCTTCAAAGTCCTTAATTTTATCGCGCTTTACTAAAGATACAGTACAGCCTCCGAATCCGCCTCCTGTCATACGGGATCCCAGAACATAAGGGAGAGACCATGCCGTCTCACAAAGAAGATCCGATTCTTCACAGGATACCTCATAGTCATCCCGGAGAGAAACATGGGACAGATTCATCAGTCTTCCAAACTCGTTATAATTTCCTTCTTCCAAGGCCTTCTTTGCAGCAATGGTACGATTGTTCTCCAGTACGGCATGCTTGGCTCTTTTCCGTATAATCGGATCCTCTATCTTCTCTTCCAAACGGAAAAACTCCTGATCCGATAAGTCCCCCAAAGTTTTAATCTCTACAAACTTTTGTAAAATCTTTAAGGCCTCCTCGGATTCTCTTCTTCTATCATTGTAAGCGGAACCGATGAGCTTATGCTTCTTGTTTGTATTGGTAATAATCAGGGCGTGCTCCTTTAAAACAAGCGGTGCATAAGTGAATTCCAGACTTGCCGTATCGAGGAATATGGCATGGTCCTTCTTTCCCATTGCAGAAGCAAACTGGTCCATAATGCCGCAGTTCATCCCATTATAATTGTTTTCGCTGTACTGCCCGATTAAGGCAATCTCCGGAAAACTCACCGTGAGTCCGTAAACTTCTTTTAAAATCGTCCCCATTAAGACTTCCAAAGATGCGGAGGAGGACAGCCCGGAACCGTTTGGGATATTCCCGTATAAAACCAAATCCAGACCTTCCGGAAATTGAAAGCCTCTTTTTTGAAATGACCAAATTACCCCCTTTACATAGCTTGCCCACTGCTTGTCTTCAAGAGGCTTAAAACTTTTTGCATCCGCTGTAATTACTCCTGCACTTTCTACATTCAAGGAATAAAACCGGAAGAGGCCATCCTGCCTTTTCTTTACACAGGCATAGGTCCCCATGGAAAGAGCACAGGGAAAAACATGCCCGCCATTATAGTCTGTATGTTCCCCTATTAAATTCACTCTTCCGGGAGCAAAAAAGAAACGGGCATTTTCGCAATCTCCGAAAAGCTCCCGAAATTTCTCCTTTAATTTTTCTTTAATTTCCAAATCCTTCATCACGCTCTCCTTCTCCGCTTTTGAAAATTTTCTTCCTAACTATACAAAAAAGAAGGGCAGAGTGCAATCCTTACCCTTCGGCTTTCGTTTTGTATTTTTCTCTTTTTTTGGGCAAAATAGGCATTATGGTAAAAGACGGAAGAACTATGTTTTTCGAAAACAGAGCTTCATTTCTTTCGTCTTAGAACATGACTTACTAAAAGATTCGGTTTCCGCCTTACTCTCTTCCGTTTTTTCGACTTCCCTACTTTCTCTTTTTCCGGGTATTCCCTTTCCAAAAGCTGTTCGGACATTTCCCGATTCAATACTTCTTCCGGAATTCTCTCTCTTAAATAGGCAAATTGGAATTTTTTGGACTTTTGTTTATATAGCGGATAGGAAAATTTTTCGAGGATGGAAACGAGCTCTTCCTTCCATAGCAGGCTTCCTTTCTTTGCATAATCTCGAAAGGGATTCCGCTCTTCTCTTCTCCAAAAATAAAAATCGGGTTTTCCCTCTATCTCTTCCACCGTAATAATGCCCCAAAAAGGAGGAACATGGTCTTTTGCGCTATGAGCATGTTTTGTCCCGACAACCAGGATATTGTAATCAAAAAAATCATTGTAATTTTTTACCTGTGCGGCAAGTCTTTGATAAGAATCATGGTCTGATTTAATCTCCACACCGATAAAGGACGATTCGGTAATGAGTACACAATCCGCTCTTGCTTTACCGATTACTTTTTCTTCTATTACCCGACTCTTTCCGTACTCTTCCTCAAGAAAGAAAAACAGCTCTTCCCGAATTTCTTCATCATACATATTCTGTCTCCGGCTTACTTTGTGACTGTTCCCTCCGTACCTTCTCCCGGCGTTTCCGACTCCTGCACAGTAAGCGGCAGTATCGGTCCGTTCTTCACTCCTTTCTCCAAGGGAATCGGCGATAAGAAGAAAAGACTTTGAAAATTATTTTTCTCTTCTTCCGTCTCAAAATTCAAAATCATCTGCTGACGAATAAGAACATCCTTCGTAAGAATGCCGAGATAAAAGTCTCCCGCCAAGATATAACTTCCCTCCATGATACCGTCTACATAAAGGTTTCCCTTATTTTCTCCCCCGGAAAGTGCAGTGGAAAGCGCTAAAATCCCATGTCTGCCCTTTAAAGAGAGCTTATCCAATTCTTCTTCCGGAAGGAAAAGAGCCGTATTGCCGTAATCCTTCCAAAGTGCCCTCGGTATGGCAATGCACTCTCTTCTTTCCTCCAATATGGGATTGATTGGTGTCGCCATTTCGCCTTTTTTTGCCGTTTCCATTTCCGAGAGAAAAGCGGAAACAAAGTACTTTTCTTCTATGCTTTCCCATGCTTTCCCGTCATCAAAAATAGCGATGGGATTTTCCTCCTGCTGCGCCAAAACAGCGGCAAGATTCAAAGTTTCCAATCCATAGTGTTCGTTCATATTTTTCATCACCATGGCATTGTCCTTACCATAGCCCTCCGGAAGGAGAGCCCTATACGAAATAACCGGCAGCAGCGGTGTTTCGGGAAATTTTTCCATAAGAGTTCGGAGTAGTAATTCGTAATAATAAGGAAAGGTGTAAGGCTCATCATTATCCCCGAAAGAAAGAAAGAGGAAATCCGGCTTGGCACCGGTTTCAAAAGTTTGCAAGGCAAGATAGGCTGAGAGTGCCGTTCCTTCACGCGGAAGATTAAGTTCCTTATAACGAATCTTTCCGCTATACTGCTCCTCAAGTTTTCCTTTTAAAGCACTAAAAACAGCCGAATCCGAATGAAAGTCTCCCTCGCCCAAAAGGAGGATATACACTTCTTCTCCTTTATTCAGTTTTGCAAATATAGCTGCAGTTCTTTCCCTCGCAAGAGAAGTTTCCACCGCCTCATGGATTAAAGCCTCATTATGACTATTTCTCTCTCTGATGATTTTCTTAGCGTATCGGGAAACTGAAAAAGCCGCCAAGGCTCCCAATGCTAAGGGGAGAAGCATAAGAAAAATACCAAGCAAACTCTTTCTTTTTTTTCCGTAAGATTTCTTCTCTTCCTCATTCTGTCCTTGTATTTCTTCCACTAATACTTCCTCTATTCTTTTTTAAAAATGGCAAACCACCGGAATACCCTGATATACTTTTTGATACAAAACCTGTGCCCCGGAAAGCGGCAGATTAATACAGCCGTGAGAACCTGCATTTCGGTAAATATTTCCCCCAAAACGATTTCTCCATAAAGCATCATGAAAGCCGATTCCTTTATTAAAAGGCATCCAATAATTTACCTTTGCTTCATAATCGGCTCCCTTAAGAGTCGCATTTCTTGCTTTATACGTTAAGGAATACACGCCGTCCGGAGTCCCGTGCCGTCTCGCTACATTTCCCGTCACACAATCGGAACTGAACTGCATTACCCCGTTTTCAAAATAAAATATCTTCTGTCTTCCGATATCCACTTCCACATAGGTATTTCCGATATCCTCCGCTCCGCGTGCCAAGGCAACCATATCATACTCCGCATCACGAACAATGTTTTCCCGTGCAAGAAGACTCTCCGTAAGCCTTTTTATTTCCTTCTTCTCCGACAGAGAAAAACCGTATTTTCCTCTTAAAGATAAAATCCTGCCATCTTCGGTTTTGAAACTTCTCTCGCTGCCGCTGGTATCCGTATACAGTTTTAAATTTCTGACAAACTGCTTCACCTTACCGTTATCGAGCTCTGCTCCGCCATTCTTAAACCAAGAGAGTGAGGTATCACTATTCAGCTCTATTACTTCCCCGGAAAAGTTGTAGCGGATAATCCCCGGAAGAGCATTGTTCTTCTCTTCCTGTAATTTTTCCAGTCCTTCCACTTTATTTGCTTCTTCATAAACGCTCTCTTCTTCCAGCTTTATGTATCTCTTTCCCTCTGTGATGGCGTTTTGAATAGCCTTTTCCAAAGCCTCTACGGAGATTTTTCCGCCACTTCTTTCTTTCCCGATCAAATAACCTGCTCCCGGAACATAGGCAGTCAAAAAAGCCTTTCCCGGTGCCTCATCCGTACTTTCCTCTTCGGCATATTTCGTGACAAAATCATGAAGTGATGCTTCATCATAAAAGAGCTTTCCTTTTAACGGATAGTCTTTCTTTTTACCTAAAGAAAAAAGCATAAAGAAAGAATCCAGTTTAGGCACTTCCGAAAAATCCGGTTCATATCCTAAATGAATGTCTTTTCCCGTAAGGGTCCTTGCATTTCCCTCTTTATCAAGAAGCGTAAGTTGGAACTCTTCCTGTTTCCAATCGGAAAAATAGGCTGCCGCTTCCTTCCTTTTCATAAGAGATAAATCCACCTGATTTATCCTTGTTCCCGGAAAGAAGCGTCCTTCCATAAAACTTAAAAATAACAAAATAAGGGATATTACAGTAAGTAATGATACTCCAAGGGATAATAATAACTGCTTCTTCAAAAATCTTACTCTCCTTTTGTACTCGGAAAACCGCCATTTTCTCTATAAATCCGGCCCTTCCCTTTCTCTATCTTCCTCAGTAATCCATGAATACAGAGTTGTAAAAAATCAATCATATTCCACTTTCATAAGACAAAGTCCTTTAGCCGGGGCGGTATATCCTGCTCTCCTCCTATCCTTGGAAAGAAGAATTTCTTCCATCTCTTCCGCTCTCTTCTTATGATATCCCACCTCTAAAAGTGTCCCCACCATAATTCGGATTTGATACTGTAAAAATCCGCTTCCGTGAAAATAAAAGCGAAGAATATTGCCGTTCCTTAGGATGTCGATGTTGAAAATCTTTCTTACCGTCGATTTTTTCATCTTGGGATTCCCCGAAAAGGACTTAAAATCTTTCTCTCCCACCAAGTAGGCGCCTGCTCGCTTCATTTCCTCTATCTCCGGATCTTCTTCCAAGTGATAAAGATATTTTCTCTCAAAAACATCCTTATTTTTTCCGATGTAACAGGAATAGCGATAAACTTTTCCTCTGGCAAGATATCTGGCATGAAAGCGTTCACTTGCTTTCTTCACGGAATTTATCCCGATATCCTCCGGAAGATAATGATTGCAATACTCTTGTATCTCTTCTTCCGTAAGATTCGTGTCCAAAAACACATTACAGCACATCCCTCTGGCATGCACACCGGCATCCGTGCGTCCCGCAGAAAAAGTCTCCACTTTCTCCGTATCGTTTCTCGGCATAGCGCTAAGTACCGCTTCCAGTTTTCCCTGAATCGTAAGCTCCTGATCCTTTTGTCTTTCAAAACCGAAATATCGAGAACCGTCATAGCTTAGCAAAAGCTTATAATTCTGTTTCATCCTGCCTCCAAACGAAAAACGAATGCGTATTCCGGAATAAGCTTTGTTCCCTGCTCCGGATAAAATGCCACTTTTTCCATACTCTATGTCAGTTTTTTCTTTTCCACAAGATTTTGAATCATCTGCACAAAACTCTTTGCCCGTTTACTTAAGGGATAATTGGAATTACTTACCATATATATCTTTCTAAAATACCCCCCCTCTTGTAAAGGAAAGGATAAAATTTCATTGTTCTTAATTTCTGAACGCGCCGCAAGCTTCGACACCACAGCAACCCCCACCCCTTCCTTTACGGAAAGCAAAACGGCACCGGTATTGCCAAAGCGTGCAACCACCTTTATTTCCTCAAGCTTCAGGCCGTTTTTTTGTAAAATCTTCATGGCCTCCTGCTTCGTGCCGGACCCCTGCTCTCGCATCACAAAATCCGCTTTGGCAAGGTAAGTTAAATCATTGTTTTCCTGCATTTTTCGGTAATATGGCGTATTCGGCGTGATTAAAATCAACTCATCCTCATAGAAAGGCAGAAACGTGCATGCCGTCTTCGGAATAATAGTTCCGCAAAACCCTATATCCGCTCTGTGTTCCGCCACATCGGTAACCGCTCCGTTACTATCCGTTTCATGAACACGAAATTCCGTATTGGGGTGTCGCTTACTGAAATTGGCAAGCATCCCGGGAAGAAGATATTGTCCGGGAATAGAGGAAGACGAAATCACAATTTCATTCACATCATCCTTCGATTCTTCTTTAAAAGCATTTCTGATTTTATTGGAGAGGTTCACAATATCCTTGGCATAGAGATAAATCTGTTCTCCTTCACTTGTCGTGTGCACCTCTTTAGTGGTTCTCGTAAAAAGCTGCACCCCTAGGTCCGCCTCCAAGCTGCTGATATAAGAGCTGACCGTCGGCTGAGTAAGATATAATTCCTTTGCCGTTTGAGAAAAGCTTTTATTCTTTACAATACGAACAAATGCTTCCAATTGTTTAATATTCATTTTGCCTCTCCTTTGCTGTATTTTATTAAGTAATGCCTTACAGCCTGTTTCTCAGTCTACAAAAATATTCTTGGAGGAATACTCGCTAACTTCCCCTATACAGGAGAAGCGGGTAGGCAAGTCCGCTTTCTCCATAGCCTCCAAAACCGCATCCTTTTCCTCCCCGGGAATACTGTAGAGAAGACCGCCCGAGGACTGCGGATCAAAAAGAATATCCTGAAATGCAGTATCTATTCCTAAAAACGAAACTTTTTCCTCTTGGAACTTTCTGTTCTCATGGGCTCCTGCAGGCACCAATCCCATTTCCGCATAGTCAAGGCTTTCCTGTATAAAGGGAATTGCCTTTTTATGCAAATGAAAGCTAACTTTACTGGCTTCCGCCATTTCCAAGCTATGTCCCAAAAGCCCGAATCCGGTAATGTCCGTACAGGCATGAACGGTAAAATGATCCATGACCTCCTTAGGCTTTCTGTTCAGACTCATCATAACCGTAGTCGCCTCTTTCACAGCCCGTTCCGCTGCAAGAGAAACCTTGGCTGCAGTATTAATAATCCCTGTTCCAATCTGCTTTGTCAAAATCAGAACATCTCCCGGCTTTGCTCCGTAGTTTTTCTGCACTTTAGCGGGATGTACCAAGCCGGAAACACAGAGTCCGTAAAAAGGCTCATCATTTTGAATGGAATGCCCGCCAATAAGGATAGCTCCGGCTTCCTTCACCTTATCCGCGCCTCCTTTCATTATTTCCGAAAGCACATCCGGCGATAAACAGTTTGGAAATCCCACAATATTCAGTGCCAGCTTAGGAATTCCCCCCATGGCATAGACATCGGAAAGAGCATTTGCCGCCGCAACCTGTCCGAACATATAGGGATCATCTACTATCGGCGTAAAGAAATCCACCGTCTGTATCATGGCTAAATCCTCAGTCAATGCATATACCGCCGCGTCATCCGAAGTATCAAGTCCGACTAAGACCTTGGGATCAAAATCAAATTTAGGTAGCTTACTCACAACCTGAGCAAGGGTCTTAGGACCTATTTTAGCCGCTCAGCCGGAAAGCTTTGTCATGGATGTCAATTTAATCTCACTCATTTTATCTCCCTTACTATGAATTATGGGAAGAGCAGAAAACTGCCTTCCCATTTTTTTATTCTTAACATGTCGCTCGTAAAGTATGCGATACCTCATTTATAACAAGTATCGCTCGCGTAGGGTACGGTGGCCCGTTTCTAATGAGGACCGTATACGATTCCCACTTTAGCAAGTGTAAAAACGGCTCCCCGACTCCAAGTAACCATTTTACTTTTTTAATAGAAAATGTCAATAAGTTAACATGCACTTTATACCCTATAAAATATACAGTGCTCCTACTCCATGATTTTTCTACAGATGGATTCCCAAGATAAAGAAGAGATGTCTACCCTGTTTTCATAAGAATACGCCGCCGCAATCCGCAAACTTTCTTTTAATTTCATTTCAAACGAATCTCTATCCTCCTCCCTCATTTCATCCTGATTCTGCATTTTAGGAAGCTGTACAAAAAATACGGGAGAGGCCGGAGTATTCTCTTTAAAGAAGTCCTCTAAGC
>CAUSIX010000048.1:0-8168 GCA_963531555.1 uncultured Oribacterium sp. | reverse complement strand
ATTCCACCAGACGATTATAGCTTTCGCTCTGTCTGGAGCTTCTTTCCACATAGTAGTCCTCCGCCTCTATGGGAAGAGGATAGGAAAAATAACGGCGATAGAGTTGAATCAAAAACTCGGAAAGATACTGGCGGATAAGTTGCTGTCCGCCGAAACTTTCTTCTTGAAGAAAAAGCAGTTTTTTTTGATAAGGTTGGTCCATTCTTCCGGAGAAAACGCCCTTCCCCTCCGTGATGATTTTCGCAAGAAGACTTTTCTCCTTATCACTGATTCGCAAACATTTTTTCTGAAAACGCCAAATAGAGGGGCTATTACAGTAAAAGCTGATTACCACGATACTGGGACTGCTCTTCCCGTCCGCCTTTACCGAGTGAAACTCATTCGGTGCGTGGAAAAGAACGTCTCCTTTTTTTAGAAGGAGCGTCTCTTCTCCGGCCTCTACCGTTATCTCTCCGGCATCCACACAAACGAGTTCCCAGAAAGGATGTGTCTCCCCGGGGAAGGTAAAATCACTTCTATATTCAAAATAATGCAGAGAAACAATCTCCCGAATTTCCATGCAATCCTTTAAACAAACACTCTGGTAGTCCATTTTTTATTCTCTACATTCCCTTCTCTTCCCGCTGCTGCCATAAAATATAGACAGAGCTGTAAATTCTAGATTTACTGCAGTTTTCTATTCTCTTTAACCAGGTCTCCCTACTAAGCAATCTCAAAGCCGGAGCTCCCCCTCAGTATGGTAGCAAAGAAACAAGTTTGTAGTCGATTGTACCAATAAAGTAAGCAATAGTACAATAGATGAATATGGCTAGACTCATGAATTCGTTTTATAATGCGACAAGATAGACCGGTTTTCCAGGATATAAAAATGGCAGACACTTTACTAATAATCCTCATTCAAAACAGGATACCTCTACTTTACAAACAGTGCCGAAAGCTTAGAAGGAGAATAGCATGACAAAAACAAGCGGAAGACTTACCCTCCCCAGCGAAAACAATTTTCTAAAAGAAACTGAGGAATTAATTTCCCGCCTCGGGGCGGATGCGATACGAGACAGTGACGGAACCAAACTGGACGAAGAAACCCTTTCTCTTCCGGTAAAGGTATACAGTACCTATTTTGTAGCAAGAGGGCACAATGAATTTGCCAAAGAACACATGGAAGAATGCCAGCAGTTTTACCTCATGTCCAAAAGAGTAACCGCATTTTCGACTCATCTGGAAATCCCCTATATGGACGGTTTTTTCAGAAAGCAGGTTACACCGGACTTCCTGCATGACCCGAAGAAGTGGTGGGAGCTCATCGACAGAACAACAGGAGAAGTGATTTCTCCCGAAAGATGGCAACTTTCACCGGATAAATTCGTAAAAAGCTCCGGCGAGAAAGCTGAAGCTTCGAAAGGAAACTCGAAAAGCTCTACAGAAGAGACAAAGGAAACAGGACTTCCTTCCTATTTTCTGCAAGATGGAGAAAGCGCTCTTTTAATCTTGGAGGACGCCACTCCCTTTCATGAGTATACTTTAAGCTTCCTCGCCTTTGCTCTCTGGGATCCGACGGAAATGTATAACCACATCACGAACAACTGGGGAGATAAACCTGCAGATATTCCCTTTAATATTCGAAAGCCCTACAGCAATCGTTTTGCAAAGGAGGAGTTAAAGCGCTGGCTGAAGGCTCACCCGAAGACGGATGTGGTGCGCTTTACCACCTTCTTCTATCATTTTACTCTGCAGTTTAATCACGAAGAGAAGGAAAAGTTCGTAGACTGGTTCGGTTACGGCGGAACGGTTTCCGTAGAGGCCTTGGAAGCCTTTGAAAAAGAATACGGCTACCGCCTTCGCCCGGAAGACCTTGTGGATGAGGGCTATTTCCACAGCACCTTCCGTACCCCGACAAAGGCTTACCTCGACTACATGGATTTTATCGCCCGCTTTGTGGCAAAGGAAGCGAAGGAGCTTGTAGACCTCGTACACGTAGCCGGAAAAGAAGCCATGATGTTTCTCGGAGACAACTGGATCGGGACCGAGCCTTACGGCAAGTATTTTAAGGAAATCGGGCTGGACAGCGTGGTCGGCAGTGTCGGAGGCGGTGCAACACTCCGCTTAATCGCGGATATTCCGGGGGTGCGTTACACCGAAGGGCGCTTCCTCCCCTATTTCTTCCCGGACACCTTTTACGAGGGAAACGATCCCGTTCCGGAAGCCATGGAAAACTGGGTGAGTGCGCGTCGCGCCATTATGCGGAAACCCGTGGATCGCATCGGCTATGGCGGCTACTTAAGCCTTGCCTATAAGTTCCCGAAGTTTATTGACTATATTGCGGAAGTCGCGGAGGAATTTCGTGATCTCTACGAGAAAGTACAGGGCACAAAGCCCTATACAAAGCTGAAAGTCGGCATCGTCAACGCTTGGGGTAAGTTTCGTTCCTGGCAGGCTTACATGGTTGCCCATGCCCTCTACTACCAAAAGGCCTACAGCTACTTCGGAATCCTGGAAGCCCTCTCCGGAATGGACACGGATGTGGAGTTCTACTCCTTTGACGAGCTTTTAGAGGGGGGCGTTCCAAAAGATGTGGATGTTCTTATCAATGCCGGAGACGCTATGACCTCTTGGTCAGGCGGAGAAATCTGGAAGGAAGAAAAGCTCCTTAGCCTCCTCCGCTCTTTCGTCTATCATGGCGGCGGACTTATCGGAGTCGGAGAGCCGAGCGCCTGCTCCTTTCAGGGAAAATATTTCCAGCTTTCGGATATCTTCGGTGTAGACAAGGAGATGGGCTTCAGTCTTTCTACGGACAAGTACTTTAAAACAGCGAAAACGGAGCATTTCCTCCTCGAGGACTTCCCTGCGGAAAGCTTAAACTTCGGAGAAAGTCAGAAGAGCATCTACGCCTTGGAAAAGGAAACGGAGATTCTGGAGTACAGTGACGGCTCCGTGCATTTATCTGCCCACGATTACGGGAAAGGGCGCGGAATCTATATTGCGGGACTTCCCTATAATTTGGAAAATACCCGTCTTCTCCTCCGTGCTCTCCTCTATAGTGCACACAAAGAAGAAGAAATCAGAAAGTGGCAATGCACGAACCTTTCCTGTGAGCTTCATGCGTATCCGGAAAAGGGAATTTACGCCGTAGTGAACAACAGTAAGGAACAGCAAAGTACTGATTTCTATGACGGAAAGGGAATGCAACATTCCGTAACACTTGCTCCGGGAGCAATGCATTGGTACAAGATAAACTAAGATAAGTCTTTCGGCATTGAGCATAAAACAGCGAATGTATATAAGAAGGCTCAGAAAACGAAGATAATTCTTCCTTTTCCAAGAAAAACAAAGAAAATCATTTCGTATGATAGGAAAAACATAAAAAATCGCTTTTTACGAAAAAGTTTACTGAGCAATTGTGCAAATTGTTTATCTAAAAAGGCAAAGAATTTTATGCTATTTCAACCTATACTGACGAGGAATTCATCCTCTTTATTGGCAGATTGTTGCAAAAGAGGAATACTATAGGGAGGTATAAATGAAAAGAAGAATTTTGGGAACAGCCGTAGCACTCCTTT
Source organism: uncultured Oribacterium sp. (assembly GCA_963531555.1). Taxonomy (GTDB): domain Bacteria; phylum Bacillota; class Clostridia; order Lachnospirales; family Lachnospiraceae; genus Oribacterium. The sequence goes on along the minus strand of CAUSIX010000048.1, from coordinate 4,611 downwards.
CCGGTTTGACACTCTTTGCTTGTAGCGGAAAGAAAGAAGAGGCAAAGCCTGCTGAAACCACAAAGGCAGAAGGAACAGAAGCACAGAAGGCTGATGCGGAAAAAACAGAAGCATCTTCCGACGGATTGGTTTACTGGTCTATGTGGGAAGCTACAGAGCCGCAGGGAAAGGTTATAAAAGAAGCTGCAGAAGCTTTTACCGCTGAAACGGGAATCCCCGTAGATGTACAGTTCAAGGGCAGAACCGGTATCCGTGAAGGATTACAGCCCGCGCTTGATGCCGGAACCAATATCGACCTCTTCGATGAGGATATTGACAGAGTAAATAAGACTTGGGGAGACTATCTTCTGGATCTGGAAGAGCTCGCTAAAGCAAATGATTACGAGAAGACTGCCAATGCAGGTTTAATCAATGCTTGCCGTGAAGTAGGCGGCGGTACTTTAAAGTCCATTCCTTACCAGCCGAACGTGTTCGCCATGTTCTACAATCAGGAAATTTTTGATAAGGCAGGAGTTACGGAAGTACCTAAGACTTGGGAAGAGCTCGATGCTGCCTGTGCAAAGATTAAAGCAGCCGGCTTTACCCCGATTACCAGTGACGATGCCTATATCTTAAGCAATTTCGGCTATCACTTATCCAGAATCAACGGCTATGAGAAGGCGTCCGAAATTGTAAAAGAAGGAAAATGGGACGATCCTTCCGTTTTAGAGGTGGCTAAGGCTTATGAGGATTTTGCTAAGAAGGGCTATTTCTCCGAGCAGATTGCATCCAATGTATGGCCTGCAGGACAGAACCAGGAGCTCGCTCTCGGAACTGCTGCAATCTACTTAAACGGTTCCTGGCTTCCGAACGAGGTTAAGGATATTACCGGAGAAGACTTCAGCTGGGGATGCTTCAGCTATCCTGCCGTAAAGGGCGGAAAAGACGGGGTTGAGGCTTCCAACTACGGTGCACAGGTTTTTGCCATCAATAAGAAGTCCAAGAAGGCGGAAGACGCTTTCAAGTTGATTCAATACTTTACAAAAGGCAAGTTCGACGAGAAGCTCTCTCAGGAATCTTTAGGTATTCCGGCAGACTCCGACAACAAGGATTGGCCGAAGCAGCTCTCTCATGTAAGACCGGTTATGGAAGAGTTAAAGACTCGTTATCCGTGGGCTGCCTCTGCAGAAGATAATGTTGACATGACACCGATTCTGAAGGAGAATTTCATGAAGCTCTGCGGTGGAAGCATTACCGCTGAAGAGTTCGTTGCAAACTTAAAGAAGTAAAGTGTCTCGCTTTACAAACGATACTCGTTTTGAATCTTGGGAAGTGGCTCCGAACCATCGCGCCACTTCCTTTTTTAAAGAATTGTTTTAGGAGGTTTTTCGTGAAAAAGAATTCCGCGATGCTGATTGCCTTTGTAAGTCCGGCAGCGATCTTTTTTATCTTGATTTTCTTATATCCTATTCTTCGGACTCTTTTAATGAGCTTTTTCCGTATTGAAGGGGTAACCGACGGTCTTGCCAAATGGCATTTTGTGGGGCTTAAAAACTATGGAAAGCTTCTCGGTACTACTCTTTTCCGTATTTCTATGTGGAATCTTTTTCGCATTTGGCTCTTCGGAGGTCTGATCGTACTCTCCTTGGCACTTCTTTTTGCCGTCATTATTACCTCCGGCATCCGCGGTCGGAGTTTCTTCCGCGCCATGATTTATCTTCCGAATATCGTTTCCGCCGTAGCCCTTGCAACTATGTGGCTACAATATGTCTACAGCCCGAAATTCGGTTTATTGAAGAGCTTTTTCACACTTCTCCATCTGCCGAAACTCGCCTCTATCCAGTGGCTCAGTAACGACCATAAGTTTATGGCACTGCTCATTGCCTACTGCTTTGGAATGGTGGGCTACCACATGCTCATTTTCTCCAGCGGTATTGAACGCATCAGCAGCGATTACTTTGAAGCGGCAACCCTTGACGGCGCAAACAAGATTCAACAGTTTCAACACATCACTCTTCCTCTTTTAAAGGGGATGTTTCACACGAATATCACCATGTGGTCGGTCAGCAGCGTAGGCTTCTTCGTTTGGTCACAGCTCTTCTCTACCGTAACCGCCGATACCCAGACGATTACTCCCATGGTTTACATGTATATGCAGATTTTCGGAGCCGGAAACAGCGTAACGGAGCGAAACGCCGGAATCGGTGCGGCTGTCGGAGTACTCCTGAGTCTCTGTGTGGTAGTCATTTTCACTATTTGTAATAAGCTCTTACAAGATAAAGAGCTGGAATTTTAAGGAGGGGATTATGTTTTCCTTGTTTAAAAAAGAAAAAAACTATGCTGAACCCTTCCGGCTGAAGAAGGAACTTCGCCTTTTACCCGGCTATCTTCTTCTCCTCATTTGGATTTTCTTTACCGTGGTTCTTCTCGGTTGGGTACTTCTCGCAAGTTTTTCCACTACGAAAGAAATCTTTGCGAATAAACTTTTAAGTAGCGGCTTCCACTTTGAGAATTATGAAAAGGCATGGGTGAACTCCGATGTGTCCACCATATTCTTTAACTCCCTTTTCTATTCTCTCACTTCCGTGGGCGTGCTCATCTTGGTTTGTGCTCCGGCGGCATACGCTTTGTCCCGTTTTACATTTTTCGGGAATAAACTTATGCAGCACTCTTTCGTAGCCTCCATGGGTGTTCCGGTGGTCATGATTGTCCTGCCTCTCTTTGCTCTTGTTGCGGGTCTCGATATTCTAAACCATGTAACAGCAAACAAATTAACCTTGATTTTCTTGTATGTCGGTATTAATGTTCCTTATACCACCATTTTTCTGATGGGATTTTTTGCCAATATCTCCCGTGCCTTTGAGGAAGCCGCTGCGATTGACGGCTGCCCTCCCGGAAAAACCTTCTGGAAAATTATGCTTCCGATGGCACAGCCGGGCATTATTACCGTGAGTATTTTCAACTTCATCAATGTATGGAACGAGTACTTTATCTCCCTCATCTTCGGAAACTCCGACAAGGTGCGTTCCGTTGCGGTAGGACTCTACTCTATGATTAACTCCATGAAGTATACCGGAGACTGGGCGGGCATGTTTGCCTCGGTAATCATTGTTTTCCTCCCCACCTTTATCCTCTACCTATTCTTATCGGAGCGAATTATTGCAGGGGTAACCGGCGGCGGTGTAAAGGGCTAAAATAGAATCTTTAAAGAACAGATGCAAAAAATAAGATAACACAACAAGATGTCTCAGGCTTCGCCTGCGCCACTTGTTATGAATAAAATACAGAGCTGCAAAAAGTGCTAAAATGATGTAGTAAAAAATAGGATAAAAATGAAACAGGACAGCATACCATGAATAAAGAATTAAGCAAAAAAGAAATCGAAAACGCTCTCTCCCATTTTCAAATTAAGGGAGAGGTGAAGTCTTCTGAGCCTTACGGTTCAGGGCACATCAACGACACCTTCCTCGTAAAGGCGGACCGGGACTATATCCTGCAAAGGATGAACACGAACATTTTCAAAAATGCAAAAGAACTGATGGAAAATGTCAGCATGGTCTGTGACTTTATGGAAAAAGAGATTGTAAAGGCAGGAGGCGATCCGGAACGGGAGGGACTGCGCCTTGTGCCCACAAAAGGGGGACTCGGCTACTACGAAGACAAAGAAGAGAATTTCTTCCGCATGTATCTCTTTGTAGAGAATACCAAGTCCTATAATCTTGTGGAAAAGCCGGAGCACTTCTATGAAAGTGCCCGCGCCTTCGGGCATTTCCAAAAGCTTCTTGCCGCCTTCCCTGCAGAGAAGCTTCACGAGACCATTCCCGACTTCCATAACAGCGTAAAGCGATTTGCCCGTTTTAAAGATGTACTGGAACAGGATGCACTCGGAAGAAGAAAGGACTGTGAAGAAGAAGTACAATTTTTCTTACAGCACGAGAAAGATCTCTCCTATGCTATGGAGCTTCTCGCGAAAAAGGAGCTTCCTCTTCGGGTCAGCCATAACGATACCAAGTTAAACAACGTGCTTTTCGATGCCAAAACGGAAAAAGCGCTCTGTATCATTGATTTGGACACCGTTATGCCCGGGCTTTCCATCTTCGACTTCGGGGATGCTATTCGCTTCGGGGCAAATACGGCAGAAGAAGACGAAAAGGATCTTTCCAAGGTCTCTCTTTCTCTTCCTCTCTTCTCCACCTATGTGAAGGGCTTTTTAGAGGGCGCCGGAGGAAAACTTACAAAAAAAGAAATCGAATCTCTCCCGGAGGGAGCGAAGATTATGACACTGGAATGCGGTATGCGCTTCTTAACCGACTATCTCGAAGGAGATATTTACTTCCATACAGCGCGTCCCGGACACAATCTGGACCGCGCAAGAACCCAGATTGCTTTAGTGAAAGATATGGAAAAGAAATGGGATGAGATGAAAAAAGAAGGGAACAAATACCTCTAAATCTTCTTTTTATCTTATAAAAAGCAGCCTTCTTTCCGATGAATATACTGGGATATGCTCATCAGATCAATTGCGTATTTCCATCAGATATACTGATTCTACTTATCAGTTGTATTGGGTATTCTCATCAGAAAGGAGGCTGATTTGAAAAATATCGCATTAATCATTGCCGGAGGGGTAGG
>CAUSIX010000047.1:0-8180 GCA_963531555.1 uncultured Oribacterium sp. | reverse complement strand
AGATCAGACTCCATATTTAACAGTTCCGGGGATCGATGAATTGAAAATTTAGAGACATACAGCATATTGGACAGCTCATTATTATTTAAAATTAGACAAAAAGGATTATGAAACAAATAAGCCATTGCAAGGGGCTAATTTCTCATTATATGAAAGATTTGACGATAAAGAGGAAATTAATCAAGAAAACGATGGAAATAAAGAATTGTATCTTGGAATTAAGGAAACGGAAAATAAACAATGGCAAGGTGGATATTTAAGTTCTCCTGTTGTCTGGGATAATTTTAGAAAGGTTTTAAATACTGTAACTGATAATAAAGGGAATGGTGCAAAGCTCTTCCTTCCCCTCCTTGCGTATTCCCCAGTGCTATGCTAGGATATTCAGTTATAAGAGGAGATGAAGACTATGATGATTTCAACCAAGGGGCGCTATGCCCTAAGCACTTTAATCGATATTGCAAAAAATCAGGATGAGAACAGTCCTGTTTCCATAAAGGAAATGGCAGAGCGGCAAGGCATTTCCTTGAAATATCTCGAACAAATTATTTCCCTCATGGTAAAAGGAAAGCTCTTAAAAAGTGTGCGTGGAGCAAAGGGAGGCTATCTTCTCTCTCGAGACGCCAAGGATATTCTGGTGGGAGAAATTTTAAATGCTGCAGAGGGAACGCTCGCACCGGTAGATTGTGTCAGAGACGGTGTAAGCTGTGAAAAATCTGCATCTTGCCCAACTTTCCCCCTCTATAAGGAAATAGAAGATGCCATTTATTCCGTGGTAAATCGCTATACACTCCGGGATCTTGTGAAAGGGGATAAGGCTTAAAATCCCTGTGCTTTCCTTAGCTTTTATGTTATATTGAATGTCGAGTCTTTCTTTCCGTGTATACTGCATTTTTCTATGAATGAGTACTGTTGCAATTTAGCCAGTATAAACGGTTTTAGAAAGAAAGCTGAGGTTTTAAACGACACGGTAATCTATCTTAATTTTTAAAAATGGAGAGTCTATGAAGTTAATCAGTTTTGCCATTCCTTGCTACAACTCTTCCGCCTACATGGGAAAATGCATTGAAAGCATCCTCCCCGCCGGAGACGAAGTGGAAATTCTTATTGTAGATGACGGTTCCCAGAAAGACAATACTTTAGAAATTGCAAAGGAATACGAGCAGAAATATCCTACTATCTGTAAGGCAATTCATCAGGAAAATGGCGGTCACGGGGAAGCCGTAAACACCGGCTTAAGAAATGCAAGCGGGCTTTATTTTAAGGTCGTGGATTCCGATGACTGGTTGGATTCCGAGGTTCTTTTAGAGATTCTGGAAAAAATCAGAAACATTACTCTTTCCGGAGACAGCATTGACCTGTTCGTTGCGAATTTCGTCTACGACAAGGTCGGACAGGAAAACAAAAAAGTAATGTCCTATGGCAACGCCTTCCCGGAAGAGAAAATTTTCGGCTGGAACGAAATGAAGCGCTTTAATCTTGGGCAGTATATCCTGATGCATTCCGTAATTTACCGTACGAAACTCCTTCGGGATGCCGGTCTTGTCCTTCCGAAGCACACCTTCTATGTGGATAATCTTTTTGTTTATCTTCCGCTTCCCCATGTGAAGAAGATTTATTATTGCAACAAAAACCTCTATCACTACTATATCGGTAGAGACGATCAGTCTGTCAACGAAACCGTAATGATTGGAAGACTGGATCAGCAGTTTAGAGTCAATCGTCTGATGATAGACTCTTGTGATGTCATGAAGGTACAGCCGAAAAAACTGCGAAACTATATGATTCTTTACTTGGAAATCATCACTACCGTCTCCTCCGTTCTTTCCATCAAGTCGGAAAACGAAGAAAATATGGAGCGAAAGAAAGAGCTTTGGAACTATCTTAAGAAAGAACATTTCCCGCTATGGCTCCGTATGCGCTCAAGTTTTCTCGGTCAGGGTGTAAATCTTCCCGGGAAAATCGGAAACAAGCTAACCATTTTAGCTTACCGCTTAAGCAGAAAGTTCTATGGTTTTAACTAAGAGATGATGATAAACGAGATACCGTACGCTACGCGAGCGATACTTGTTATAAACAAGATGTCTCAGGCTTTGTCTGCGCCACTTGTTATCAGCAAAAACCGGCTTTGCATGGCAAAATCCTCCTTGCAAAGCCGCTTTCTTTTTACTAAAAATATAGAAATCGAATTATAAAAAACCGAAATGCTAAAAAATGAAAGTGATAAAAAATCGAAATGCTAAAAAATGGTAATCTTTGTAAATGAGGTAAAAAATGAAACTTGCTATCATCACCGGCGCATCCAGAGGCATCGGAAGAGAGACCGCAAAGACCTTTGCCAAAGAAGGGTATTCCCTGCTCTTAAACTGCGAGAAAAATATAGCCTTACTGGAAGAATTAAAGACAGAAATCGAAGAAGAAACGAAAGTTTCAAAAGCAGAAAGGAAAGTAGTACTAGCAACGGTCGAAGAAACTTTGCAAAAATTCGATAACAGCAAAGAAAAAGACAGCTCTGAAAATAACTTTAAGAATAACTTTGATCAGTCCCCGGAAATCATCCTAAAGCAGGGAAGTTTTTCCTCCGCATTCCTGGAAAACTATTTTCATACTAAAGAATCAAACCGAATAGAAATAGACGAACTGGTCTTAGTCATTAATCAAGGAAAGTCTACCTTGAATCTTACACAAGACTATAGCTCTGAAGAAACCGACAGTCTCATTCAGGCAAACCTTCTGGAACCCTTTCAACTTGTGCAGCGAATGATTCCTTATCTGCTCCGGGCGAAAGAAGGACGGATTCTTTTCAGTTCCTCTGTCTGGGGAAATGTCGGCGCCTCCATGGAAAGCTTATATTCCCTCACAAAGGGAGGCATCAACAGCTTTGTAAAAGCACTCGGAAAAGAACTTGCGCCTTCGCACATCGCTGTAAATGCAGTCGCTTTCGGTGCGATAGATACCGACATGAACGCCTGGCTTACAGAGGAAGAACGAAGCAGTCTGGAAGAAGAAATACCCTACGGCAGAATGGCAACAGTAGAGGAAACCGCCGATTTCCTGCTTCTTCTTTCCAAGGCGCCGCTCTATCTCACCGCACAGGTTATTCCCTTTGAAGGTGGATGGATATAGCTTAAGCACAAAACTTTACACTCTCGTAGGTTCATTCTCGTGGTGATGCAAAACACTTGTGTATATTTCACATTTTCTATATAATCAACAACAGATGTTAAGCTTCAGCTGAATAAACTGAAGTTTATGATTTTCGAAACAGGATTCCATCAGGACGTAAATTTACGTAAAAGGTGACGCCATCATGATTCATTATCAATTTTGTCAGATGTAAACATAGGACGATATTTTCTAAGCCGGCATAGTGTTTTATCATGTCTTGTCCACTTATCAAGTGGGTATCGTTCTTTTCTTATGCGAAAGGACAGTTGATAGTGATGAAAAAATTGAATAAAGAGCTTTATAGAACCCCTTTTTCTGTTGGAAAAAAATGGTTTCTTATTTCTATGATTTCTATGGTGATTTTAAGTGCCTATAATCTGATTATTTCATGGTTGCTCCAAAAAATCATCGATCTCGCAGCCGGAATAGATAAAACTCCCTTTTATCAGCTGGCACTCGTTTCTCTTCTTTCTTTTCTTGTGTTTATTGTCTTTTACTTTATATTTCGATATGCTCACCCTAAATTTTTACAGACATTGTCTACTTCTTACAAGGACTTACTGTTTTCAAAAATTCTTCGAAATAATAGTAGAATGGTTTCAGAACTTGGAAGCGGACAATTTCTTTCAAAACTCAGCAACGATTTGAAATCCATTGAAGAGAATTATTTTGATTTTTATATTACTCTGATCGATATCGGAATCAGTTTCGTCGGAGCCATCGTTTTAATGCTTTGGTACAGCCCTGTACTTACCATGGTAGCTATTGCATTATCCATATTGCCTCTACTCGTATCCATTCCGGCTTCAAAGGAAATTACGAAAACCGAAAAAAATCTTTCCAAGGAGAATGCCGGATTTATGGAATTTATGAGAGATACCCTCTCCGGTTATTCCGTAATCAAAAGTTTTCAAGCGGAATCCGAACTGGAAAGCCGTTTTCATGAGGAAAATGTAAAAATTGAAAAAGCAAAATTCCTTCGCAGATTTGCAGAGGAAAATATCAATCTCCTTTCCACCGCTGCAAGCGTAGTGATGAGACTGGGTGTATTTCTTTTCGGAGCCTGGCTATCCTTATCGAATCCGCATGTTACCCCGGGCATTGTGCTCGTCTTCCTTCAGCTGGTTACCTTTGTTATCACTCCAATAGAAAAAATACCTTCTCTCTTTGCAAATCGTAAAGCAGCACGCTCTCTGATTGCACAAACTGCTGAACTTCTTTATGAGAAACCTGATAAACAAGAAGAAACAGAAATCCATTCTCTAAAATCGGCAATTGAAATTCAAAACCTTTCCTTTTCTTATGAAGCTAGTGAAAAAGCACTCCGAAACGTCTCTTTGACTTTTCATGCCGAAAAAAAATATGCCATTGTCGGCACTTCCGGTTCGGGGAAGTCCACACTATTTAAGCTATTGACCAAGTACAGCAGCGAATACGACGGCAATATTCTATTTGACGGAATAGACTTAAGAAATATTACTTATTCCTCCCTTTCAAAGAGTATTTCTGCGGTGCAGCAAAATGTTTTTGTTTTCAATGACAGCATATATAACAATATTTGCCTGTATAAAAACATAGCGGAAAAGGAATTTGACTATGTGATTCAAAAATCCGGACTTTCCTCCCTTATTCAGCAAAAAGGAAAAGACTTCTCTTGCGGAACAAACGGAAATAAACTCTCCGGAGGGGAAAAGCAACGTATCTCCATTGCACGTGCCCTGCTTAGAAACACATCCATTTTACTCATGGATGAGGCAAGCTCGGCATTAGATGAAAAAACGGCAGACGAAATCATGCATTCTATTTTAGATATGCCCGATACCACAAGCCTTGTTATTACACATCGTTTAAATAGTACGCTGCTTAAAAAATATGATGGGATTTGTGTTCTGCATCACGGGAAAATAATCGAGTTTGGCCCTTTTGATGAGCTTATGAAAAATAAAGGCTTGCTCTATTCTCTGGTTCTGCTTTCCCAAAGCTAAAGAATATAGCTACCCCAACGCCACATCCAATGCCATCATGACGGTAAATCCTACGGCAAAGAGCAGCACTCCCCAGTTGGAGTGCTCTCCTTCCGCGGTTTCCGGAATCAACTCCTCGACAACCACATAGATCATCGCACCTGCCGCGAAAGAGAGAAAATAAGGCATAAGCGGAGAAAATACCGGTGCAAAAAGGAGCATAAGAACGGCTGCAACCGGCTCTACCGCTCCGGAAAGAACACCATTCACGAAAGCCTTATGTTTATTCTGTCCATTTGCGTGCAGGGGCATAGAAATAATCGCCCCTTCCGGAAAGTTTTGAATGGCAATACCGATGGAAAGCGCAAGTGCCGCACCAAGCGAGAGGCCTACATCTCCGGTAAGCATTCCGGCATAGACCACGCCTACCGCCATGCCCTCCGGAATATTGTGAATCGTTACCGCAAGGAGCATCATGGTTGTACGCTGAAAAGAACTCCTCGGGCCCTCCGCTTTCTCCGCATTAAGATGAAGGTGCGGAATCAGCTTATCTAAAGCAAAGAGAAAGAGCGTTCCAATCCAAAAACCGATAACCGCCGGAAGAAAAGCGAGTCTTCCGAGACTGCTGCTCTCTTCCATCGCCGGAATGAGTAAACTCCAGATGGATGCCGCAACCATGACCCCGGCCGCAAATCCCGTTAAGCCCTTCTCTACATCCGGAGGAATCACGGGTGCATTTTCCTCTGTAGTCTTATTTCCCTTCAAAAAATACACGCAGGCGGAACCAAGACTTGTGCCCACGAACGGAATCAAAATTCCCAAAGCAATATATTTACCATCCATTCTTATTCTTTCCTTTACTACTGTCCTTTTTTGTAATGGAACTTCCCCATTTGTACAAAATTAGATACAATATACAATATACATCCGGTAAACACAAGAAATTTTTTATAGGAATGAAATAGTGGAATATAAAAAGAATTGGAATTGTGAAATCCGCAAACAAAATAGTTGATTCTTAAAAAAATGCGTATCGTGCATTTCCGCGCGGTACGCATTTAGCAACAGATTTTTCAATTTTTTCGATTTTTTTGATTTTCTATTTCCTATTTCCTCCAGCCATCTCTTTTAAAACTTCAGGCGCATCTGATACCACTCTACATTCCCGTGTACCGAGTCGGAAAGTCCTTCCAAAGAGAAACCGAGCCGTGCATAAAAGGGGATTTTTTCTTTCTTACAAGTAAGAACCAGTCCCTCTCTTCCCTCTTCTTTTGCCATCCGAATGAACTCTTCCAACATCTTCGAAGCAATCCCTCTCCTTTGATAAGCGGGAACCGTATTGACTCCGAAAATCATCTGCCAGCTTCCCTCTTCATCATGAAGGGATGCGTCCTCATACATTAAGTCGGTCAAATTCTCTTCCTTCGTGCAAAACCCATCTACAAAAGAAATGAGCTGATCTCCTTTATACAAAAGGAGAAAATGATTTCCATAGAACTTTAATCTCTCCCGAAAGCTATCTTCCGTCGCCGCTTCCAAAGGCGGGAAACATTCCTTTTCCACATAAGACACTGCCAAAAGGTCTTCCATGCTCCCTTTTCTTAAGCTCCAGTTCTCTTCCGTAAATCCCAAATCTCTCAACCATGAACAACCAAACCGTGAACTATCCATTACTTCTCCTGTAAACTCATCTTTTTCATCCAATTCTTACCGTCCACAAAACGAGAAACCATGAAGGACACCACATAGTCTCCGGCTGCATTAATCATGGTTGCCGGAGGGTCAATCAGGTTCCCTATAGCCACAAGAATAGGAAATGCCAGTTCCATATTGTTCGGGAAGAAAATCGAAGCAATAATGTATTCTCCTATATATCCGCCTCCCGGGACGCCACTCATGCCGACTGAGGACAGTACTGCAACAAGAACAATGGCCGGAAGCTCAGAAAAATGTACCGGTGTTCCAAGTGCTCCCATTACAAAAACAATCTTTAAAACACAGGAAAAGCAGGAGCCGTCCATGTGCATGGTTGCTCCCAAGGGAATCACGATATCCGAAACATCCTTGGAAATGCCGCTTTCCGCCGCAGCCTCCATATTGGTCGGAATGGTAGCCACGGAAGAACAGGTTCCAAGAGACACAACGGCAGGCTTTAAAATGTGGCGGAACATCATTTTCACCCCATCCGCTCCGGCACCGATATAAGCCATAATCGGGAAGGCCGTGAAAATGTAGATAAAGCAGACCGGATAGTAAAGAAGCAAAGCTCTCGCGTAGCTTTCCGTAATCTGCGATCCGTAGGTCGCAACCAGATCGGCAAAGATGGCAAAAAAGGCAATGGGAGCATAGTACGTTACAATCTGCACAAACTTCATCATCACGGCGGTAAGACTGTCCAAAAACTCCGCCACCTTCTTTCCCGCTTCTCCACTCAAATTCACGGAAAAACCAAAGAGCAGGGAAAAAATAATCAGAGGAAGCATCGCCTTACGGGAAAGCAGCATGGAAAAGTCTTCCACCGTAAAGAAATTCAGCACCATTTCCGTCATGGTAGCGTGCTCTCCGACTTCTCCCTTGGGTAAATTGGCCCAGGCAGCAGTCACGGGCGGAAATATTTGACAAAGCAGAAAATAAACGATGGCGGCAAAGGCTCCGGTAAGTACAAAGCTGATAATGGTAACCATCATGATTTTCCCGGCTCTTTTTCGACTCTTGGTTCCTGCAACCGCTCCCGCAATCGAAGCAAAGACCATAGGTACTACAATACAGAACATCATACGGATGAATAAGGTTCCGAGGAACGCAATCGAATGGGAAAAGCCCGGTGCCAGTGCTCCCGTAACTGCGCCAAATATCATGGCTAAAAGTAAGATAATTAAAAAGCGATAATTATTCGCTACAGATTTTGCCTTCATACGTTTCTCCTTTTTTGTTTTTTCCCAGTATAGCACCGGTACTACAAAAAAATGAAGCTCCGATTTCATTTTTTATCAACACGGGAGTTTGACAGTTAATTAGTTCCAAAATCTCCTCAGGCCTTGAAAAGCCTGT
>CAUSIX010000046.1:0-8289 GCA_963531555.1 uncultured Oribacterium sp. | reverse complement strand
TTGCCATTGTTCCCATGGACCTTTATTATCCCGGAAAGGGAAAGGGCGGAGACCTTCCACCCCGGAGCTTTATGCGTAAATATCACGATGAAATTGTGGCGCTGCTCCCCAAGATTGAGCTTCGGATTTTAATCGGGAAGTATGCCATTTCCCACTACGATAAAAAAGGAGCAAAGCTCCCCTTAAAGGAACTGCTTTACTCCTATGCTATGGAGGATGAATCTTTCTCCTCGAAAAATGGATCTTCCCCTATTGATTTTCCGCTGGTACATCCCAGCCCTTTAAATTATGGTTGGATTAAGAAAAATCCCTGGTTTATGGAGAAAAATATCCCCCTTCTGCAGAGACTTGTGAAGGATAGATTAAATTAAAATAAGCTCTTCATAACCTTCTTCGGTACGCACATCATCACGGTTCTTTCCGGATCCACCACCTGACAAAAGCGTAAGTCTCCCACCGCACTGAGAAGGGTCATAGGACAAAACGTGTTGATGGCTAATTCCAATTAGCAAATGTTTTATTTATTCGATGAAGGTCGCTCTACACAATAGCATCACCCCGGATGGATAGGCTTTTTTCTAATTTTTGCTTCTCATTCATCTTTTTATATAGTCTGGTAATACTTTTGTCTGTAGGCATTACATTTAATATTTCAGATGAAGAAAGCGGCTCCAGAGGGTACATATAGAATCCAGAAGACCGTTTTTATTCGTCTTTCTATAGATAAGCCTCTATGGTCTCTCAGCATTTCCCTATGTCGGGAGTTAATACCATCTTCTATTCAGTCATTCGTAAATGGTCAATAACCCGTCATCTTTTTTCTCTCCACAAAAATTGAGATCATCATGAAAAGTGTGAAAAGTTGAACGCACTTTTTCCACTTTACAAACTTTTTCCACTTTGCACACTATCTCAGGGAGGAATTCAAGATGAACACAAAACTTTCTACAAGCAGGATGCGAACAGGGCAATGGGCTGACATTATTAAAGATTGTAAGGAGAGCGGTCTAAAAGTAGATGACTACTGTGCACAGCATGGCCTATCCAGAAGTGCCTACTTCTACAAATTCTCGAATTTTTTCTTTCATTTTAGGAATATCTCCATGCAACTTTAAAATAGTACTTCCGATAAATGCTGCGTCCCCTCCGGCTTCTCGCACCATCTTAATATCTTCACTATCTCTGAGCCCTACACCGCAGTAAATAGGACGGTTAATGCCTTCCGATCGTAACTTTGCAATACAATCTTTTAGAGTCGTATACTTAGGATTAACATATCCCTGTCCCTCCATCGGCTTTGCTTGTAAGTAAACAAAACCATTGGATTTTTTTGCATTTTCAATCTCCTCTGGTATCATTTGATACTGCACATAGTTGGCAACTCGGATACCGTCTTGAATAAGTGCCTCTTTGACGCAAGCATTCTTACTCCCCACCAAAATCAAATCAAAGAACTTATTCTTGATTAGGAATTCCTTAAATTGATTTAGACCAATTTCCTGAATAGTATCTTCATATGCAAGAACGATAAACTTAATCTCCGGATAGGAAGTCTTCAGTTTAACCATTTCTTCCATATATTTTGCATAATCAGAACAGTTATTCAAAGCTTCCTGCATTCGAGATGCGATATACTCTCCCTCTAAATAAGGATTACGAGAGGGAAAATCTATTTCTATAATCTTGCATCCTGCATCTATATACTCTTCTGCAATCTTAGAACTATCCTGAAGACTTGGATATCCATTGGACAAATACAGAATTGTTTCCATTATAAATCCCCCTTATAAACCTTTATAAATAACTCTTTCATCTCTTCCCGGTTGGGAATAATAGGATTCGTTTTAGTACAGCCATCCAAAAGAGCTTCCTCCGTCATTTTTTCCAATTGCTTTTCGTATTCTGTCGCATCCGGAATTAGCTCCTTTAGAGATCCGGCAATCTTTAACTCTCTATTCTTATTTCGAATGACTTCAACTAATGAGTCGCTTCCCAGCTCTTCCGAAAAAGATTTGTACCTGGACTTTGCTTCCTCATCCTGCATATTATATTTCACAATATAGGGCAAAATAATTGCATCTAAAAGTCCATGTGCTAAGTGAAAGTGTCCTCCCAGCGTATGTGCCATTGAATGAACAATTCCTAAGGATACATTCGTAAATGCAAGTCCTGCCACCATAGATGCATTCAGCATTTTTTCTCTTGCTTCTATATTTCCTCCTTGCTGATATACTATCCCAATATTTTGAATAATATCCTTAGCAGAAGCTCTTGCCAGTATATCACTAAGATAGTTCGCTCTCTTGGAAACCATCGCCTCTAATGCATGGGTTAATGCATCCATCCCGGTTTCTGCTGTAATATGGGCCGGCATGGATAAGGTTAACTCCGGGTCACAAATGGCAATATCCGGCATCATCTCCATATTTCCAATACCGTGTTTCATTCCACTGTCATCACTAATTACAATGGAGCGCGATACTTCACTTGCCGTTCCGCTGGTGGTAGGAATACAGCAAAGAACGGCTTTTTTGCGCAGTTTCGGAAACGTATTAGGCGGACAAATATCCGAAAGTTCTTTTAAATCCGGATTTTCATAATAAATCCACATTCCTTTTGCAGCATCCATAACAGATCCACCGCCCAATGCCACAATTAAATCAGGTTGAAACTCCTTCATTTTTTCTGCACCTGCGATTACTGTTCGAAAACTTGGATCCGGTTCTACTCCGGAGATAATTTGAATTTTAGCTCCGCTCTCCTTCAAATAATTCTCTACTTTCCCAAGACCGCCATTTTTGATTATACTATTCCCTCCAATTACAATACTTACTTTCTTATATTTGAAGCTTTTCATATGTTCTAAGCACCCTGCTCCAAAGAGGAGCTCAGATCCTGCCAGTTTCATTGGTCGCATCATAATATTTCTCCCTATATACCTTCTAAATCATATTTTCTTTCTTCTAAAAATTTTTTAAATACAAAGTTTGGACTTATTTCGCTAATACTAAATCATGTGTCAATGCATAACTTACCGGATTCGAAATTAGTCCTCCTTCTTTTAAGCCGGAACCCACAATACATCCGTCAGCTATTTCTAATTGCTCTCTAATGTTTTCTTTTTTCACCCCGCTACCGGCCAAAACCGGAACCGGTACAATTTCTTTGATTTTACGTAAGCTTTCAATCGGTGCCGCATCTCCAATGATTGCTCCCGTAATAATAACAGCATCTGCACCATTTCCAACGGCATCTCTGGCACTATCAATCATGCTCACTGAAGAATTTAACATGTGAGCATGTTTCACTTGAATATCCGCAAGTATCTGAACACTTTCCAGCCCCATCTGCTTTCTATACTGCAAACATTTTCTGGCACAAGGGTAAATGATACCATCTGAAAATAAAACTGTGTCTACAAACACCGGTACACGAATAAAGCTGGCCCCTACCAAGGAAGCAATAGAAAGCGATGCTTCGCAGTCATTAAATGCCGCATCTATTCCCAGCGGAATATGAATTCTTTGCGACACCTCTCTCGCCACCACCGCCAACGCAGCAAGCTGTGGTTTCTCCAAAAGAGCAGAAAATGGAACATCACCCATATTCTCCACTATAACTGCATCTACCCCTGCTTTTTCCAAAGTTTCAGCATCCATAACTGCCTGATGAACAATCTTTTCAAAATCCCCCGAAAATCCCACTGTTCCGGGTAGTGGAAGACAATGCACCATTCCAATTACAGTTTTTGATCCTCTGGTCAGATTCAATTTTCTAAATTCCATGATTATTGTCTTCCTTCCTCTGATAGCGATAAATACCTTCCAGCGCAACCTTGCAAAGTAAATCTTCTGCCTTTTCTCTCTCTTCTCCCAAAAGTACTTTTTTTAGATTTTCCAAAACTGTCGTCATAGTAAGAATGCAAGTTTTGACTCCCATGAGCTGGCCAAGTGTTAGAAGACAGGACGACTCCATATCAATTCCTGACACTTTTATTCTCTTTAATTCATCAAAAATTGGCGACAAATCTCTTCCAAATTCTCTGGAAAATCCAGAATCATGCATTTGACTATAAAATCCATCCATTGTACAAGTAATCCCATTTTGGTACTCACTACCAAAATCCTTAACTGTTTCATTATAGATTTCAACCAAAGAAAAATCAGGAACAGCCGGATACCCCTGCTCAACATAGGTCTCACTGGTTTTCTCTCTTCGAATTGCTCCAATGGGGATTAAGAATTTTCCCAGAAGTTCATCTCGCAAAGCCATTACCGTTCCCATTCGGACTGCAACCTTCATCCCTGCTTCATACATTTCTTCCATTGCAATGGCCGCTGTTGGGGCTCCCATTCCGGTAGAACTAACAGTGATAGGTACGCCTTTATAAGTTCCGGTATAACTGTTAAACTCTCTTCGAAAACCTAAAGATACCGGATTATCCAAATATTCTTTTATTCTTTCTACCCTAAAAGGGTCTCCGGAAAACAGCACATATGGTGCTACACTCCCTTTTTCTACCCCCATATACAAAGTTTTCATTGGATTTTCCTCCCCTTTTTTTCCAATTCTTGACTACTGGGAATCTTCATACAGCATCCCTTCTCTTGAATCACAAAAGAAGATAATGCTGTTCCCAGTTTCAAGCAATTCTCCGTAGAATAGCTTTTTAAATAGCCATACAAAAATCCTGCCATATAAGCATCTCCGGCACCGGTAGCATCCACAAATCGATCTATTTTTCCGACTCCTACATGGTGCTTTTGAATTCCATTTTCTGTTTTTTCATAGCAAACACTACCTTTTTCCCCCAGTGTCACGATAATAATCTTTGCCTTCCCAATATCAAAAAGCTTTTCTAAAGAGCTGCATCCAAAAAACTTCTCAATGATTTCCTTTTCCTGCTCATTCAAAAAAATAATTTGGCTTTCACAAAGAATCACTTTTAAAAACTCCACCGGGAAAGCATCAAAATCATCTTTCATACCAAAAACAATTGGTAAATTATATTTTTTGCACTGCTCCAGAAAATACTGATTATCCTTTTTACTGGCCACAGTCATTACAGCAATCCTTGAATTTTGAAAAAGAGAATCCTCTAACGGAATAGCATACTTTTTGTCCATAGCTCCGGGATAATATAAAGTGATATGTTGTTGCTTAGAGTCTTGAATTAGATAAGAAGTAGAAGTAGATTCCTGCTCAAGCACCTGAATGCCCTCCAATGGCACTCCTCTACTTTCCAGAAAAGACTTAAACCCATTACCTATCCAATCTCCCCCCACTCTCAAGACTGGGAGCGCTTTAAATCCCAGTTGATTTACTGCAACAGCAATATTGAGACCACATCCTCCATAATAAATTTTGGTATTATCCTGATTTTCAATCAGTGATGTATATCCAACAGAAATAGGTGAGGAAACCTGAATCAAATGATCCATACTGACATAGCCACTAGTAATTAGATCATATTTCTTTTCCATTAGCTTTTTCCTCCTCCAATCGGAACCATTCATCACTCTCCATAACTTGACCAAAATATTTTTTTATATCCTGCAGGTGAACTTTATTCACTATTTCATCATTTGTCGCCACACAGTCAGAGAACACTATGGGGTTATAGTCCAGATAAAATGCATCCGTCACTGTGGCACGTATGCAACAGTTCGTTTTAGTTCCCACAATAAGAAGATTTTCGATGTGATTTTGCCTCAGTACCAAATCAAGATCCGTGGCAAAAAAGCCACTATACCTTCTCTTCCGAATGACATAATCCTTCTTCTCATCTATTTGTAACATTGGATCTATTTCTATCCCAAAGCTTCCTTCAATACAGTTTTTGCGCATACCGGCAATCCTTGAGTCTATTTTATCTTTTCGATTCCAATGTTGTAAAAAAATGATAAGATATCCCTTTTCTCTGCATTGTTCTAAAACTTTGCATATTTTGGGTAAAATATTTCTATTTTCCGGATAAAAAACTGATCCTTTAGGATCCGTAAAATCCCTTAACATATCCACAATTAATAAAGCTGTAGTGTTCATTTAGGGCTTCTCCTTTTCAAATAGTGTAAATATGGGCAGGAAACATCTTAAATTACTATCTCCATATGCTCATATACTTCATTAAAAGCCTCGTAGCTTCGTTTTATGCTGTTTTAAACTTGATGCAAAAGACAGAACCAAAATCATTACCAAATAAGGAATACAGTCAAAAAGTCCAGCTATATTTCCTGAATAAACACTCAAATTCACTGCTAAGGATCTTGCGAGTCCAAACAAAACAGCATAAAAAGCGGATTGGATTGGTTGACCTTTGCCACAATAAATTGCTGCAATAGCAATAAATCCTCTTCCTGCTACCATATCCTTCGTGAATAGCCCTAAACGCTCATAAGCAAGATTCATACCTCCTAAGGCACATCCTATTGATCCCAGCAGAATTGCCATATATTTATACCAATCACCTTGAATTCCTATCGCCTTTACAGCCTCTTCATTTTCTCCTACCACACGAACATAAATACCAAATCGTGTGTGAAACATGAGAATATGGATAAGAAAAATCAAAATAAATGCACAATAGGTTAGAATTGGATGCCCGCTAATAACCCGGATAAGAGGAATACTTCTTATAATCGGAATAGAAATCTTTAAAGAATTAAGGTTAAAATCAGGCAATATAATATTAGGAGAGTTAAACATCACCAACACAAAACCTGCAACTGCAATAGAGATCATGTTTAGAGCGAGCCCCACTATAATCACATTTCCTTTCATAGTCACTGAGAAGAAAGAAAAAACAAGGCTATAAAGTAAGGTAGAAAATAAAGTAAATATTACTGTAAGTATTAAGTTGCCTGTTAGAAAGAAGCTTATTACTGATACTAAAGCTCCATTCAGCATCATTCCCTCTAAAGAGATATTTAAAACATTGGCTTTATAAGCGAATATCCCTCCAAGTACACAAAAGATTATAGGAGTACTATGATAAATGCAGTCATACAATATGTTCTCTAAGATTTGCATAGTTCAAGTCCCGCCTTTTTCTTAAATAGCCTGTTCCATAACTGAAAGGATTGTTTCTTTTCACATATAAACTTCACGCTGAGAAACAAAACAATCATTCCCTGCATCAAAGAAACAATCTCCTTGGGAACGGAAGAATACATGTTGATATTATCCGCACCAATTTTTAAACCGGCATAAAATATGGCAGCAATACCAATTCCAAGCGGATCATGTCCGCCCATAAGGGCTATTAACATACCATCCCAACCCAGACCGGGGCTGCCGGAAAAGTCCAAGGTATATCTATATTGATCCTCCATCATCCAGCCTGCTCCTGCAAGTCCGGCCAAAGCCCCCGAAAGAATGAATAGAATACAAATCTTTCTACCAACTCTCATCCCCATTGCTTCAGCAAACTCAAAACTCTTTCCCATTGCTTTAATTTCATTTCCAAGCTTTGATTTTTTCATTACAATCCATAGCACTAAAAGTACCAACAATATAATAAATATAAATGCCGTTAATCGGGATCTTCCAAAGATTCGAGTATACATCGCTTGGTCTTGAATTACCGGTGTACATACATAGCCATTTCCGGTATCACGAAATACATTGGTAGCCAAATATTCTATAGCCTTTGCAAGGGCATAATTGAGCATCATGGAAACTACCATCTCATCAGCTCTAAAACGAATTTTTAAATACGCAATACTCATCGAATAAAGAACGGCAAATGCAACGCCCACAAGAATGCATACGCTTTTTAAAAGAAAACCTGATCCAATAGGAAGGTTTGCCCCTACAATCCCACTAGCAAAGGCACCAATAATCAATGAACCTTCAACTCCCATATTATATAGATTGGCCTTAAAGCAAACTGCAATCGCTAACCCTGTTAGAATCATCGGGCCTGCATAGTGTAAGGTATTCTGCAAACCAACAGGTGTAAAAAAAGATTTTAACAAAAGAATTTTATAAACCTCTAAGGGATTTTCATGTATCAGGAGAATAACCACTCCTCCCAGAAGGAAGGCGAATATAACCGGCAAAACCGCATTTAAAATATCTGATAGACTTTTCTTAAAAAAATTTCTATCCATATTACGCTCCCTCCTCTCTTATCCCTGCCATAAGTAGACCTATTCTCATCATATCCACTGAATTAGGATCTATGTTTCCCGTTATCATTCCCTTGTGCATTATAACAACCTGGTCGGAAAGACTCATAATTTCAGAAAGTTCGCTGGAGATTAACAGCACTGCATTACCCTCGTCTCG
>CAUSIX010000045.1:0-8558 GCA_963531555.1 uncultured Oribacterium sp. | reverse complement strand
GTCCTCATCTCCGAGAAAGGAACATCCCGCCTTCCTATACAGAAAAGCCCGGCATGAATATATAAGATATCCCCCGTAATATGGTAGCTGTCCCAAAAATGCCCGCCGGTTTTCAGAATAGAAAATCTTCGGTAAAGCGCAAGCAACTGAAGAAATAGAAAAACCCCATAGAGTAGGGGAAAAAAGGAATCTCCTGCCGTGGATTGTAAACCGGTTCTGAGATAATCCAGCCACTCACTAAGCATCCTTATCACACTTTCTTTTCAAAGGTCTCCGGCGAATAGTAGACCACCTGTGTTCCTCCGTTTTCAAAGACGAAAGGAATATAGAGCAGGTCACGCATGGCCTCCATAACCCCCTCTTGTTTCTCTTTCTCCACATAGAAAAGCAGGAAACCGCCTCCGCCTGCACCAAGGAGCTTTCCGCCAAGCGCTCCCGCGCGCATGCCGATTGTATAAAGCTGATCTATGCTGTCCGTACTGATGCTTTTCGCTGTCCGCCGCTTTAACTCCCAAGTAGTATGAAGAAGCCTTCCAAAATCATCTAGGTCTCTATCCTGATTACAGAGAATGTCTTCTCCCTCATTCACGAGTTCTTTCATATCCCGAAGAAGGGCAAGTTTGTCCTCCGGAGAACTGCTTTGATTCGCTTTCTGAATTTCAGAGGAAAAACGGGTGAAGCCGGTGAAGAAGAGCATCAGATTCTCATTGAGTTTCTTCTTTCGTTCCGGAGAAATCAGAATCGGACTTACCCGGTAGCCTTCGGCGGAGAAATCGATACGATTCAATCCGCCGTAAGATGCCGCAATCTGATCCTGCCAACCTCCCGCCTCGTTGCAAAGGACTCTCTCCAGATAAATCGCCTGATCCGCCAGAGTCTTCTTGTCGACATACTTTCCTTTTAGGGCATGGAAGGCATGGAGCATTCCGACCGCGAAAGAAGAGCTCGTTCCAAGTCCCGACCTTGCCGGTAAGTCCGCCTCATACATCAAGCGAATTTCCTGCATATTCAGCATCCGCATCGCTTCACGTATCGCCGGATGCTGAATCTCATCCAAACTGTTCACCCGCTCCGTCTTCGAGTAAGAAAGCTCCGTACTGTACTGAAAAAAAGGAGGCAAATGACGGACATTGACATAGCAATACTTATCAAAACTGCTGGACAGCACCGCACCGCCATATTCCTTGAAATACTCTTCCATATCCGTTCCGCCGCCGAAAAAGGACATACGAAAGGGGGTTTTTGTAATAATCAAAATATTTTCCTCCTCATAATCAAGCTTTTACAAAACGAAATATCGCAGTTATTCCATACGAAGCTCGTATTAAGCTAAAAAGAAAACAGGAGCGTAAAGCCCGATTCCAAACAAAGTGCATTATAGGGGAAATGCCGACCACTTACAAGCAAAGTTTCTCTAGAAAAAAGGAAGCCAAAAAGGAAGCGAGTCAATCTTTCCTTCCGTAAAATGATAGTACCTGGTAAAGAAGTAGTCGGAAGACGCTACCGGTAGTTCCTCTTCTAAAGCTTCATAATAGTAGAGTTCCGGCACCTCCAAATCCAACTCATCCGCTCTTTGTCTGATTTTTAACTTCAGTTCTTCTTTGAAATCATCTCCAAATAACTGAAAAAATCCTCCAAGAGCGACTTTCTTTGAACAAAATAGTACCGAGCAATTCACTAGAACAAGAGAAGTATAGTAGAGATAC
This sequence comes from uncultured Oribacterium sp., assembly GCA_963531555.1. Lineage (GTDB taxonomy): Bacteria > Bacillota > Clostridia > Lachnospirales > Lachnospiraceae > Oribacterium. The sequence continues at coordinate 6,852 of CAUSIX010000045.1, read as the reverse complement.
TTGTCTTTTATAAAATGGTAAAATGCCGGTTCCGTTTCTTTTGTCTCCTGCAAAAAATGAAAATATTTTCCGCTTCTATCTTCCCTATCCTCTCCATCTTCTCCGCTCCCCGTAAGCTCTGTGATTTCCGAGGGTTGCAAAAGTATCTTTTCCTTCCCAAAATACGTTAAAATATCTTCCCTTAGTGCTTTTTCTCCTATTTCCGTATTCAGACTGCAGAAATCCTTTCGTTCTTCTTTCTCATACAGACTAGGCTTTTGATTGCTTTTTTTGTAAAACTCTTTGAAAATAAAATGTCCGGGCGAAAAAGCTCTTCCTTCCCGCTTTGACGGATACTCCTTTTTTAGAAAATAAGCGCCGCTTATTCCGTCCGTAAGCCGGAGGTACAGCGTATTTTCTTCCTCCTCGTGAAACGCACGCATGGCGATATATCCTCGAATAAGACTTTCCTCAAAAATGCCCGGTAAATCTTCGCCTCCTTCTTTTATATCCTCAAGAATCCTCCTTCCTGTTTCACGGTTAATGCCCAGGTCAGGAGCAAAGACAGTTCGGTTCAGGGAATCCACTATGCCCGGAAAAATGATAAGGCTGCCCAGATACCTGTTCTTCTCTTCTATACTTCTTTTAATCCTGCGAATGATCTTCCTTGTGCGACTCCCATAGTCAGAAGGATTGGCGACTTCGGAAAATACGCTCCCTGCCATTCTTTCTTTAACACTAAGCCCCTGAGCCATACTCACTACCGATACGGAAATCCCTTTTTCTTTCCAAAAAAGGACAATACAATATAAGTCGTGAAAATCCGTCTTGATAAGAATCGGATTTCTTCCTATACCCTTGTCCACTTCTTTCTCTCCATCTTCATATAGAGCTCCCATAAAAATCAGCTCATCCACAAGGGATGAGCTGCTCGGTCTGCTTAATTCCAACTCTCTGGCTATTTTTGCTCTGGAGACACGGGAATGGTGAAGGACATATTCATATACATTTCTCAAATGCTCTTCCCGAATATCACTTTGCTTCACTTTTCTCTCCTTTTTAAGAATCATAAGCAACTTATTTCCGGAAATCTTAAACGGTATATTTATTGTAATAGAAAAAGGAACTGTAAAAACCCCAAATTCCTCTTAATAGGCTCTTCCCCAATAAACCATCTTTGTCGCTTTCTTTCCGCAAACCACGCAAGTATCGGAGATGACTTCCTGTTCCATAGGGATGCAACGGGAAGTAATGCCGGAATATTCCTTCAGCTTATCTTCACACTCTCTGCATCCGCACCACATTGCACGGACAAAGCCCGGCTTCTTATCAATGGAAGCCACAAGCTCATCCAGACTCTTCGCGTCTGTTGTTCTTTCCTTTTGGAAGGAAAGGGCTCTTTCAAACATATCCTTCTGCATCTTCTTTAAGAGCCCCGTGACTTCTTCTGTCAGATTGGAAAGCTCCGCCACACTCTTTTCTCTATTATCCCTTCGAACGAGGACTGCCTGATTCTTTTCCATATCCTTCGGTCCGATTTCCAAGCGGAGCGGAATACCGCGAACCTCTCCGTCCGCAAACTTAAAGCCGGGAGTCTTATCGGAATCATCCACCTTGACACGAATTCCTGCCCTTAGCAGTTCCTCCTTTAAGGCATAAGCCTTATCGAGTACGCCCTCCTTGTTCTGCTGAATCGGAACAATCACAACCTGCGTCGGTGCGATTCTCGGCGGAATAACGAGTCCGGAATCATCTCCATGCACCATAATGAGCGCACCGATGGTTCTCGTTGTGATTCCCCAGGAAGTCTGGTGCACCGGTTCTATTTTATTTTCCTTACTCAAATACTGCACATCAAAGGCTTTCGCAAAACCGTCTCCGAAGTTATGGGAAGTCGCACACTGCAGAGCCTGTCCGTCATGCATCAAAGCCTCAACCGTGTAGGTTGCTATCGCACCGGCAAACTTCTCCTTGTCCGTCTTTCTTCCCTTTACTACCGGGATAGCCAGCTCATTTTCCAAAACATCCGCATAAATGTCCAGCATCATCCGCGTTCTCTCCTCCGCTTCCTCCGCTGTAGCATGTACGGTATGTCCCTCCTGCCATAAGAATTCTCTGGTTCTTAAGAACGGTCTGGTTGTCTTCTCCCATCGCACTACGGAGCACCACTGGTTTAAAAGCTGGGGCAAATCTCTGTAGGACTTTACCACCTTGGAATAGTAGTCGCAGAAAAGTACCTCCGAGGTCGGACGAACGCAGAGCCTTTCTTCCAGTTTCTTGGAACCGCCGTAGGTAACCCAAGCCACCTCGGGTGCAAAGCCGTCCACGTGCTCGCTTTCCTTCTCTAAAAGAGATTCCGGAATAAGAAGCGGCATAGCGCAGTTCTGTACGCCTGTCGCCTTGAAACGACTGTCCAGTTCCTCCTGAATTCTCTCCCAAATAGCATAGCCTGCAGGACGAATGACCATAAAGCCCTTTACCGAAGAATAGTCGGTCAGCTCCGCCTTCTTCACCACATCCGTGTACCACTGCGCAAAATCTTCCTCCCTGGAAGTAATCTGCTCCACCAATTTCTTATCCGCCATATTGCCCCCTCTTGAACCTTTTCTATGTATTCCGGAATCCGTTTCCTTCCGACTCCGCCCTCGGAGTAATCCGCTCTCCGAAGTATATTTTCGCCGGAATCTCTTCCGATATCCTCTCTCCGATAAAACTATTTGTTGATTCTACCCCATGGAAAACAGAATCGCAAGAGTCTATTTACTCTGCATAAAGCCGGAATTTTTGCTTCGAAACAAGCAGACTTTTCCTTCTTTAAAGCCTATTCCCTGCTTTTTCATCAATGTTTTCTCCATTATCTTGATTATTCATCCCGATATCCGTGAGCGAGGAACATGGGCTTAATAACAATAAGCCGGTCATACACTTTCTGCGTAACCTCTTTCGTGCTGTCGAGTTCTTTCAGTTCCTTCTTCAGGAGCTCATAGGAAGACGAAAAAGTCTCCGCCTTTCCCTCCAAAATATTTTGCTTCATCCATAATAGGCAGATTGGATGAGCATACTGCGCCGGAAGGGGAAAGTCTTTCGGAAGAGAGTCCTTCATCTTCCGAATAGACTCCTCATACTCTCTTTCTACCTCTTCCTTATTCTGCCTCCCGGTCGGACGGACACGAAAGCCCACCAAAAAAAGCATGAGGAAGAAGCCGAAAAGTACGATGGCATGGCTCTGATCTCCATTTTTATAAAAAACCCCTGCAGATACGAGGCAGAGCAGCCCGCCGAAGAAAAGAAGCCATGCAAAATACCGATAGTACGGATTCGTACTCTGCACCATTCTTTCCTGTTTTGCCTGCAATGCAAGATTTTTGTAGAGTTCTTCTCTTTCCTGTAAAATCTTATCCGCCTCTTCTATCTCAAAAACGGCCTTTTCCGCTTCCTCCGAAAGCTTCGGTAAAAGTTTGGCCTTCTCTTCTTCCTCCTCGCTGCGAAGCTTTTCTTCCGCTCTTTTACTCATAGTGGGGAGATTCGGAAAACGTTTTCTGATTTCCGAAAGCGCTTCATCAAGCTTCCACTCCTTCCTAATCAAGCAGGCCTTTTCCTTTCCGCCGTCATATTCCACCACAAGATAGGAAAGGCTGGCAAACATTCCTCTTCCGGAAAATCCTCCCTTACTCATCGCAACGCGCTTATAAACTCGTTCTATCGCTTCTATTGGAATATAGTACATCCTGTCGATATAAAAAGAATTTAAGTACAAAGCCTTCTCTCCGATGCCTACCGGGCCGATATGCTTAGCCTCTCTTTTATCTTTTTTTAAAATTTCCTTATCCAGTTTTTTCTCACTCAGGGGAAAATTCATATTGACCGCCCTTTCTATACGCTCCTGCTATATGCTCCTGCTATATGCTCCTGCTATCCGAATCCCTGTCCGATTTTTATTAAAACAACTTCTCGCACTCTGCGAGACGGATACTCATTATGAACCGGATGTCTCAGGCATCTCCTGCGACACTTGTTAAGAATCATAAAATTCACCCCGCTCTTCGTAGAAAAGCGAGGTGAATTATTAAACAAAATAAATTCCGCTACATTCCTATAAAACTGTTCCTCTTTTCCTTAGGCCTGTGCTCCGCCTTCTCCGGAGAAAGGCTTCTTTGTAGCTCTTAAGAAAAGGATTAAGAAAACTGCCGCAAGAATAATTCCTACCGGATAAGCCACGGTTGTGGTCAAACCGAAAGCACCCAGACACTCCGGTGCACAGAAGAAGTAGGTCATGGAAACCGCACTCATGAACACCGCCGGCACCGCTGTAATCCAGTAATTCTTCTTCTCTCTGTAGAGATACATCGACGCTGCCCAAAGCACAATCATAGCAAGGGTCTGGTTTGTCCAGCTGAAATAACGCCATACAATGGCATAGTCCAGATGAGAAATCACGGCACCTGCTCCAAGAATCGGAATCGTCAGAATACCACGCTTCTTGAAATCGTTCTGATCAATCTTAAACCAGTCTGCAATCGTAAGACGTGCAGAACGGAAAGCCGTGTCTCCCGAGGTAATCGGACAAGCAATAACACCCATCATGGCAAGGACCATACCGAGAGATCCCATCGTCGTCTTACAGATATCATAAACGGTTGTGGAATTTCCGCCGCCTGCTTCAAGGAGCTTTGCTCCGCCATAAATCGCGCAACCTGCCGCTGCCCAGATAAGAGCAATGATACCCTCTGCCACCATGGCACCATAGAACACGAAACGTCCTTGTTTCTCGCTCTTCATACAACGCGCCATAAGAGGGGACTGAGTAGCATGGAAGCCGGAAATGGCACCGCAGGCTACCGTAATGAACATGAAAGACCAAATCGGAAGTCCGGTCGGATGCTCATTTCCAAAGTGGGTGAAAATCTCGGGAATTTGGTAACCATGGGTGAAGATACCGATTCCTACGCCGAGTGCCATAGCAATTAAGCAGATACCGAATACCGGATAAATCTTACCGATAATCTTATCAATCGGGCAGAAGGTCGCAATCAAATAATAGAGAAGGATAATCCACAGCCACACCTCTTTATTCGTAAGAATCGCATTTGCCGATCCTCCCGCTTTAATCAAAGTTACAATCAATCCGGCAGGGCCTACTGCAAATACGGTACCTACCATAATAAGGAGCACTACGGAAAAGACACGCATGACGTTCTTCATGCCAAGTCCGAGATAGTTTCCGGTAACCTCGGAAATCGATGCCCCGTCCGTTCTTTCACTAAGCATTCCGGAGAAGTAGTCATGCACACCGCCGGCAAAAACTGTACCGAAGGTAATCCATAAGAACACAACCGGCCCCCACTCTGCACCGGTCAAAGCACCGAAAATCGGTCCCAGACCTGCAATGTTTAAGAGCTGTACTAAGAACAATTTCCATTCCGGCATAACAACATAGTCCACTCCGTCGTTGATTCGCACTGCCGGTGTCTCTCTATCATCCGGGCCGAAAGTATTTTCTACAAACTTACCATAGGTAAAATACCCTCCAATCAGGATAAAAAGACATACAAAAAAGCTAACCATAATTTTGCCTCCACTCTTTTTTCTCTTTTTTACGAAAATATTATAAAATTCTGAATTTATCACCGCAAGACAAAGATTAAAGGCGATTTTTTTCTCCATTTGGGCAAATTTTCAAGACTTTGTTATTTTGTCCAAAAACATCTTGGCTATAGTTCATTTTTTTGTCATTTTTTAGTTTTTTGAGCTGGTACTCTATCGTTTTCTTATAAAGTATTCGCGTCTCTTTTTTAAAAAAATATTGTATCCAGTATGGAATATTACAAGTTTCTACAAGCTGCCCTTCGCTTTAAAATCCTTTTTACCATTTTATGAAGAAAAACACCTCTATCTAAGTCCTTTTATCTGCTTTGGAAGGTCTTCTCGTTATTTGAAAAACTTGCGGTCGCAAATGTACCTCCTCCAATACCACACCCTCTCTTTGCCGGAGCATCATTTCCACGGCGGAAGCCACATCGGAAGGAAGGAGATAGCTTTCCGCATTTTCCCCCACCGTAAAATCCGCATTGCGGTATAAATTGCTATCCGTCATGTCCGGTAAAATGCTGTGCACCTTTAGCCCGGACTTCCTGTTTTCACTAAAAAGACTACGCGCGAAGGAGAGAAGCCCCGCCTTTGTCGCTCCGTAAGCCGCCCCGTATCCGTTTTCATGAAGAGCGGTCACGGAGGAAAGAAAGAATATATGCCCTTTCTCTTCTTTCAAATGCCGCAGGAAATACTGTGTTATCGAGAGAGGAATCGTAAAGTTCACTTCTACCATTTCCGTAATCTTCTCTGCATTTAAGCACTCGTGAAAACCGTAGTAGGCGACCCCCGCAGAATGCACGAGAACCGAGAGTTTGCCCTCCGATTTCAGCTTCCGGAAAAATTCCTCCGAGGCTTTGTTATCCCGTAAATCCAGACGAACGGGAAGAAAGGGGCAACTTCCCTCTTCTTCTTTAAAATCCCGTCCTATCCCATAGACAAAATAGCCCATTTCCGAAAGCTTCTCCGCAATGGCCCGTCCTATTCCGCCGGAAGCGCCGGTCACCAGGGCAAGCTTCCTCTCTGAATGCCGAGCATTATTCCCTTCTTTTTGTCCCTTTTTCATAACAATTTCCTTTTCTTTCCATGCACAAATGCCGAGCGAACTCTCTATCTTCCCCCTCGCTCCTTAGCGCATCCTTTCGCTCGTTTCGCCTATCTCGTTGCCTTTATCCTACTTTTCTTCTTCCGTCCACCGGAAAATCTTCTCCTTCGGAAGCTTCTCGAGGAGCCTCTGTTCCAAGAAGCCTTCCATCTTCAGAAGAAGCTCCTTCGGATAATGGTAAT
>CAUSIX010000044.1:0-8567 GCA_963531555.1 uncultured Oribacterium sp. | reverse complement strand
ATTCTCTCCGTCTTTTACACTGATTAGGGAAGCCACTACAATAATCACAATCAATGCAATATAACTTTGGAATTGCTTTAAAAAAGCTTCCGTTTTTTTCCACTTTTGTTCGGACACAATCCCCTCCTCCGGCTCAATTTCGCCTTGAATTACTATTTGTTGCAGCTGTAAGCAATTTTTCCTGTGTTGCCTCTTCTTTACTGATTTCCCCCGTAAGTACTCCCTCGCATATGGTGATAATTCTATCCGAAATCCCCATAAGTTCAGGCAACTCTGAAGAAATAACAACCACGGCTAAACCGGATGCCGCAAGCTCATTAATAAGAAGATATATTTCCTCTTTTGCTCCTACATCAATTCCTCTGGTAGGTTCATCAAGAAGAAGGACCTTCGGTTTTGTCAATAGCCATCTTGCTAAAATAACCTTTTGCTGGTTTCCTCCCGACAAGGAACTTACAGGAACATTGGGTGATGACGCTTTTACTTTTAGCTTGCTCATGTATTCCTTCCACGAATTTCGCTGAACTTTTTCACGCATTATTCCCAATTTAGCAAACTTATCAAATAAAGGTAGAGAGATGTTGTCTCCTATACTTCGCCCAAGAATCAGCCCTGTTCCCTTTCTGTCTTCCGTTGCAAAGGAAATTCCTGCCCGTATGGCATCATCCGGTGAATTGATTTTCACAACTTGCGAATCGACTTTTATTTCCCCGCTTACATGTTTAGCGTCTTTTCCGAAAATAGATTCGAAAATCTCAGATCTTCCCGCACCTGCTAAGCCTGCAATACCGAGAACTTCCCCCGCTCTCACTTTAAACGTAATGTTTTTTAAGGATCTTTTAAAACTGTATTTTGGAGGATTAAAGCAAAGGTTGTTGACTTCGAATAGAATTTTCCCTTTTTGTACATTCCTTTCAGGATATTGTTCCTCAACGGATCTTCCCACCATCATGGAAATGATTTCTTCGACCGAAGTTTCCTTAGCATTTTTTGTTCCAATATATTCTCCATCTCGCATAACCGTTAATCTGTCTGAAATCAAAAACACTTCTTCCATACGATGCGTTATGTAAATAATTGAGCAACCAGTTGCTTTCAATTTTTCAATAACATGAAAAAGTTTTTTTGATTCCGGCTCACTTAATGCAGAAGTCGGCTCATCCATGATAATAATTCTTGCATCACAGGAAATGGCTTTTGCAATTTCAACCAGCTGTTGCTCCCCTATTCGTAAATCTTTTACTTTAATTCTGGTATCTACATCCCATTCCAGCATAGAAAGACATGCTTTAGCCAATTCATGCATTTTCTTCTTTTTTACCAGTCCTAATTTATCCGTCTGCCATCTTCCAAGATAAATATTCTCTGCAATATTTAACTCTGGAACAATTTGCAGTTCTTGATGAATCTTAACAATTCCAAGATTTCTGGCTTGCATTGGACTTCTGATACTACATTCCTTACCTTCAATTAAGATTGCTCCACTATCTGCATGTAAGGATCCGCTCAAAATATTCATGAGGGTTGATTTTCCGGCACCATTTTCTCCCATTAAAGATAAGACTTCACCTTTTTTCAAATTTAAGGAAGCAGACTTTAAAGCCTTAACTCCGCCAAAACTTTTTTCTATGTTCTGCATTTCAAGCAAATACTTATCCATATTTCCCTCATAAAAGTTAATATAATGATCAAATCAATAACGCACTCACTTCTATCTATCTTTGTCCCGAATATAGTCTCCTTTAAACATAAAGTCTATGCAGAAATCCGAGTTTTTTGTATAATTTTCTTGGATTATTCAAAAATAAGATTTGGCAAATGCCAAATCTTATAAATAACAGTCCCTATATTCTCGTGATTTTACATATAATTTAGATAAGCAAAACTTTTTTATTTTCCCGGCGGAAACCTCAGGCTTCTCGGAATCTGCTGCACAATGGCAATGGATACCGCTATGGTAAAAGCCGTTAAGAAGCAGAGTTTACCAAAATGCATGGAAATCTGTGCACTCCCCATTAAGAGATAATAGATGGATCTATATAAGCTGATTCCGGGAAGAAGAGGAATCAAGCTGGTCATCAAAAATACCGTAGCCGGACATCTTCTGAGTACCGCAAGCACTCTGGAAGCCAAAACTGCGGAAAAGCCGCTTACGAATACGGCTATTGCTTCATTGTTCCAGATTCTGATACAAAGCATATACATAAGCCAGGTAATGGTTCCCAACACTCCGCAATCTACAAAATGTCGTCTTCTTACGCGAAACATCAGGGCAAAGGCAATGGTGCCGAGGCCGGCCGCAAGGCTCCGAATAAGAAGAACCGTATAGGAGATTTCCGGAATATCATAAATCACACTCGGCGTCATAATCGTCCCGGATACCATCAGCTCCACTAAAGCAACACCGGAAGCCATGGAAACACAACTAAGTAAAGCACTGGTAAGCAGCGTCTGCCCCGTTGCAAAGTTGTTTTGGCTGAATTCCCGCACGGAGTTTACAAAGGCTACTCCCGGCACCAAATCCATCATGGCTCCGATAATAATAAAGGAAAGCTGCGTTCCCAGTCCGATTGCTACAAATAGATTGCTGAGAAGTGCCGTTAATACACTGGCAATGATGGTAATCAGTACTCTGGATTTTATTCTGTATTTTGACCAAATCATATAGAAACCGACCAAGCTTCCGATGATAGCGGAGCAAAGGGAATCCCGAAAGGAAGTTCCGATAGCATAGCTAAAACATCCTGCTCCGAGGAAATAGGATAGAATCCGTTCTGAGACTTTTTGTTCTCCCATGTTCGCGATTTTCTGTAGAGAAGACCGAAGATACTGTAAATCCACAGTACCGCTGCAAACTTCCCGAGACAGTTCGTTTACCGCTTCTATTTTATCAATATTCAGTTCTTTATCCGGGATGCTCATAATCCGGGTTTCAATTCCCTTCCCGGGCACATTTCCGCTCGCAAAGATTCCGCGGTTTGTCACATAGGCATCCAAATCTTTGATCCTCATGGATTCCGCAATACGAGACATCGTCTCCTCGGCTCTATAAATCTCCGCCCCACTGCTCAGTAAAAGATTTCCGGCATAAAGCACTGTCTCGAGCTCATCGATATTCTGCATTTCTTTTTGATCTCTTAGATCAGGATTCTGCATTTTCTTTCTCCGTCTTAATCAAATCATTCTCGCTATTTCGTTTTTCAATCCTTCAATCATTTCGTAGTATCTTATCATTAGTGTGGAAGATTTGCTTGTATTTATTCCGATGGAAAATCATACTTATTCGACATCTCTTTACGTTTAAAACTCGCTTCCAAAGGCTTTTTTCAAATCGGACTCATGCTCTTCCACAGCCCGAATAGCCGCTTCCAGCCCTCTTACAATATCCGAAAGTGGAAGAGCCAGCATCTCTTTTTTATCTTTCACTTGCTCCGGAATATAGGGGACATGAATAAAACCGGCTTTAACGACAGAACTTCTTTCTTCTTTGGAAAATAAAAGACTTGAAGACTTATACTGTGCATTAATATCACTGAGATACTGCATGCTATGCGAGCAATACTCGTTATGAACAAAATACAAAACACCGTACATCAGGTGATTGCAAACATAAGTACCGGCCGAGTTCGATAAAGAAGAGGGAAGCCCCTCTTTTCTGATTGCCTCCACCATAGCTTTCACGGGAAGCGTGGAAAAGTACGCATTTTCCCCATCAGGGAAAATCGGCTCATCAATCGGTTGATTCCCTTCATTATCCGGAATCCTTGCATCATCAAGATTGATTGCAATTCTTTCCGGTGTAATCTCGGCTCTTCCGCCGGCCTGTCCGATAGAAAGAACAAAGTCCGGTTTCTCTCGCTCTATCGCTTCTCTCACCGTTTCAATAGATTTTCCGAATACTGTCGGTACTTCAAGCTTTACAATCTCCAGATTCCCTATCTTATCCTTAACAAGCTTCACCGCCTCTAAGGCAGGATTGATTCTCTCCCCGTCAAAAGGAGTAAATGCCGTTAAAAGTAATTTTTTCATAGAATTTTCTCCAATGCCTCAGCCAGTCCGTCATGGTTATTGTCCGAAGTCAATCTTCTAAACTGCTTCTTCAGCTCCTCCGGAGCGTTTCCCATGAGAATCGGAATTCCCACCGCTTTCAGCATAGACAGGTCGTTAAAATTATCCCCAAAAGCAATGGCCTCTTTCAATTCGAAATGATTTTCTTTGCAGTAAATCTCAGCCGCCTGTCCTTTCGAGGTTCCACAGGCATTGACTTCGAGCATCGTCTTTGCCGACTTACAGATATTCAATTTCGGAAACTGTTCTTTTAAGGCATTTTCTATGCTATCAATTTGATTAGAATCACAAATCAGAAGCACTTTTCCAATTTGCTCCGCTTCGTGGAGGACGGAAAGATCCATTCCTGTCGGCTCCACTTCCACAATCGATGCTTCCTTCACTACCCGGGGATCAGCCAAGTCTTTCACAATCCAATGCCTTGCCGTATAGACATTCCAAGTCGCATCCGGAAAATTCGCCTCTGCAAATTGAACGACTTCCTGCATTTCCTTACGGGACATTCCTCTCTCATAAATTAACTTTTTCGAATGATCTAAAATCACGGCACCGCCAAGAGCAATGACCGCCGCATCAAGCCGATATCTCTCTATAACCGGCAGGATACCGGAAACGCCTCTGGAAGAACTCAGCACCAAATGATTGCCTTCCTCTGTCCACTTTTTTAAAGCTCGCTCCGTCCGCTCCGAAATACGATGCTGCTCATTCAGTAATGTGCCGTCCATATCCGTAAAAATCACTCTCATATTACCCTCACTTCTTCTCCGTTTCCGCCCTATTTTTTTGATCGTTTCAGCAAATTCCCCGGTAGCATCATCCATCTTAACTCCCCCGCTATTCACTTGATAAACGAAGGGTTCTTCTATAATCACTCGCAGCAAACAGAACTCTATCTACAAGAAGCTTATCCCCTTCTATTCTATAGAAAGCAAGGTAAGCCTTATATCTAATATAATAGTATCCGGTGAACAAATCTTCATAATATAAGGGAGTAGCGGATTTTGGATACTTCGCTTTATTTTCTATTTTGTCTAATAAATCATTTATATAGTTCTCGCAAATATCGTAGTTTTTGGATGCCTCAAAAACTTCATGCCAGATCCTGTCAAGGTCTCGCATTGCTAATGGTGAATATTCCGGATTGTATTTCATTTATCTTTACCGCTAAAATATGCACGCACATCCTTAGAAGATAAATAACCCTCTTCTTCTCCGGAGTGCCTTCCCTCATTTAATTCGCACATAAGGCGAAGCATTGCCTTCGTCTTCTCAAATTCTTCATCTTCAGAAATATCCCGGATAGCATATCTTCCTCTACCATTCACGGTTAAATAAACAGGAGAACCCGGAGAGACTTTCTCTAAGACAGAATTGTAGTTTCTAAGATCTGAAACCGGACTAATATTTACCATGAATGCACTTCCTTTCTTATCTTTTTATCTTTCCCTATATTTTCTTACCCACCATCATAGCATTCGTGAAACCGCGCTACAATATTTTACGACGAATATTACTTAAAATTGCCCCAAGTTTCTTTCGTGGATTTCTTTTTATGAAGTGAAAGTAGCAATGATACAGTTTATTATTGCAACTTACAATCACAACTAATTATGATCGTTCCACAAACTAATTATGATAACTTCCACATGAAGAAACTAAAAGGCGGAAGCGTAAAAGAATCATTGAGGAAGAGTTTTTCCTCACATAGTAAATCCGTAACTTCGCAATTTTCCATGCCATGAAACCGCGCCTGATACGCCTGCTCATCCGCGTTAACGCTCACCCATATCCGCTCTCCCTCAAACTCTCTTTGGAAAATGAGCTGACGATTGGTCAGCACTATGCTCTTGTAGTCTCCATAAACTAATGTTTTATGCTCCTTATGCACTTTGGCAAGAGACGAAATTAAATCGGTGAGTTCGTTCCACTGCGGCTCCGAAAGCGCAGGGCGAAGGGCATCATCACTACCATTTTCCTTAACTCCCGAAATCCCCCACTCACCGCCATAGTAGATGCAGGGAATCCCCGGCATGGTAAAGAGCATGGTATATAAGAGGGGCAAATGTCGTTTGTCCTTTAAGATGCTTGCCACTCTCGTCACATCGTGGTTCTCCGCAAAGGAAAGCAAGTGCATCCCCCTGTAAATAGGATTATCCTTTCCAAATTGGCGATTCAATGCATAGTTAATCTCAAAAAGATTCAAGTCGTTAAAGCTGGAATAAAGCCCCTTATAGCACTCATAATTTGTGCAGCTATGAAGCATAGCGTCGTTGACAATCCTTTTATAGTCCCCAAAAAGAATTTCTCCGAGGAGCAGGAAATCCGGCCTTACAGAGTCACAAAATGCACGAAGCTCTCGCATAAAGTTTTCGTTTAAGCAGTAGGCTACATCCAGTCGTAAACCGTCGATTTGAAACTCCTCTATCCAGCCCTTTACACAAGAAAATAGATACTCTTTCACCTTTGGATTATCGAGATTCAGCTTTACAAGCTCAAAGTGTCCTTCCCAGCCCTCGTAGGAGAAGCCGTCGTTGTAGCAGGAATTCCCATCAAAATGAATATAAAACCAATCCTTGTATTCCGAGTCCCAACGCTTTTCCAGCACATCCTGAAAGGCAAAGAAGCCTCGTCCCACATGGTTAAAGACTCCGTCCAGAACAACACGGATCTCATTTTCCTTGAGAATCTTACAAACTTCGGAAAAATCCGCATTACTCCCCAAACGGCAATCAATCTTTTGATAATCTCTTGTATCATAGCCATGCCGGTCCGACTCAAAGACGGGCGAAAAATAAACGGCATCCACATGGAGGCGCTTAAGATGGGGAATCCACTCTATAACTTTCCTGATTCTCGGAACAAACACCCCGTCATTTTCCTTTGGAGCACCGCAAAAGCCCAAAGGGTAGATTTGATAAAAAATGCTGTTATCGGACCACATAATCATTTCCTTCTTGGATAAATTTCAATAAATCTCAATTCATTATAAACAGTAATTGAAAACAGCCGTAAATGCAATCGGCCGATTGTAAAATCAGGTTGAACAGGTAACCTGAAAAGTCCATAAGCTTCTCTCTGGTAGAATGTATGTGCTCAATCATCATTCACAAGGAGAAGACCCTATGGACCAAGTACATTCTACTACTGAACACAGGAAGGGTAAACATCTTTCATTTGAAGAACGTGTTGTCATTCAAACTCGTCTCAAAGATGGATGGACACCCAACAGGATCGCCGGAGAGTTAGGTTGCGCGCCAAACACCGTTCGTAACGAGATCAAACGCGGTACCGTCACTCTTTATAGGGGCAACATCTTCCGTTACAAAGCAAAAGTCGGGCAGGCCGCCTACTAAAAGAATCGTGAAGCTTGTTGACGTCACTATGATCTTCTTGAAAAGAGCGCTTTCATCTCTTATGCAGAAGAGCACTTCTTTGAAGACGGATGGTCGCTGGATGTCTGTGTCCACCGCGCTCTGAAGGATGGAACGTTCACCAGAGAGCAGATTGTCTGCACGAAAACGCTTTACGGCTACGCAGATCTGGGTATTGACACAGTTGCACGAACATCGTATTATTATCATGCAAGAGGGGGGTGCACAATGCTCTCTATAATGTGATTATAATATAAGGAGGTGCCAACATGGCGCGTATTAATCTATCTATCGACGACAATCTGTTTAACGCACTTGAAACAGATGCCAACGAGCATAACTGCACAGTCAACGTTTACCTGATAACGCTTCTCGAAAAACGGTATAAACAGAACCCTTTTGATTATGAGACTGCTCTGAAAACACTTGAAAAAGAAGCAAAAGGTCGGCCATTAAATACAGACTTTACACTGGTGGATCTTCCTTCCTTTAGTGAAATATCTGTAGCGAGAGCCGAACAGGCTAATCTCCAGCCTTCTATTGTTCGGGCACGGTTAGGTAAGATGTTTAATAGACGTGTTGCTAATGGCATGGTCGGTAATGTATCACGCGCATTCGATTCATCCGGGAATTTAAAGTTCGATCATCGCGCGGCTGTATATATACGCAGGTAAAGGAGGTTGCCTTGAATAGTCATAAAGCCAAGAAGTTAATAGTTGATTATCTTCACTCGCATAATATCCGATTCACAGAAGATCTTGACAATACTGTTCCACGCATCACCATGGTATTCACTGGGTACGATTCCTGCCCCGGCAAGATTATAAAATCCTGCATATGGTTTTACGAAGACGACATGGAAGCCCGCATTTATTATTCGGAACTTGGAGCCAAGATTTGCAAAGAAAGCACACACATTGAAGGCCTTATGCGTTTATTTAACTTCATTCATGCTCGCGTTTTTCCTTGCACTTCTGATGGGATGGGTGGATCGCTATATGCCCCGCATCATCTATACACCCCTTCAATTTACGTTACTGAGGATGATTGCTACGACATAACGCTAACAACCCTCATTAACAACGACTTCTTTGAGGTTGCTCCGCTTGAGACTGAGGATTATATAAC
>CAUSIX010000043.1:0-8609 GCA_963531555.1 uncultured Oribacterium sp. | reverse complement strand
GTAAAGAAATGAAAAAGTATACGAAAAGACTGATCTATATTCCTTGGTTTGTAACGGATGAAATTGATTCCCAAAGTGAAGAGGATGGAAAGGCTTTTTCGAATATGGATTACTATGTGACGGTTCCGGGGGTATTTCATGCGGATTTAACGATAGTGCAGTCGAAAGAGATGAGAAAAACTTATCTGGCAAAGATTCGTGAATTTACGAATAAAGAAGTGAGAAAAAAGATGAGGAAAAAGATATCGGGAGCGGGGTCTTGCCTTTTAGGAGAAAAAGAAGGGCAGGGAGTAAAGGAAGTCGTAACGGAGTTCAGACGTTTTTTGAATAGTAAGCACAAGTATTGAATAAAGCAAAAAAAAGGAGTGTTATGGAACTAACAAGGGAGTTTTTCTATGATGAAGTGCGAGATGGATTTTATATTCCGGGAATCATGAAACGAGCTTGGGGTGCGGAACTGACCGTTTTTTCCGAATTTGACAGAGTCTGTCGAAAATATAAGCTTCCGTATTATGCAACCGGAGGAACCTTACTGGCTATGCTTCGAGATGGAAAGTTCATTCCTTGGGATGATGATATTGATATATGGATGCTTCGCGCGGACTATATTCGATTCTGTAAGATTATAAAAGAGGAACTTCCATGGGAATTGAGCATAGATTCTATTGAAGTGAATAAAGAGTTTAACAACCTTAACCCATGCCTTAGGACGCCTATATTATCGTATAGTCCGGAATTGCTTCGAAAGTATCATGAGTTTCCCTATTGGGCCTTCCTTGATATATTTCCCTTGGATGAGATTTCCGATAGTCCGGAAGAGGAAGAGTACAGAAAACAGATTGTCTCTGAACTTTATACACTTTGGGGTACTTTGGCAGAAGAAAAAGGAGATTATCGGAAACTGGAAGAGTATATAAAAAAGATTGAGGAACAATTGCAAATTCATTTTGAGCGAAGTGATTCTTTGATTGGAGAGGTAAGGCAGGTCATTGAACGGATATATCAAGCGTACAATGGGAAGGAAGGCAAATATTTTTCCTGTATGCCCTGGTATTTTAATTTTGACAATAAGTTTCCTCATGAAGCACTGAAAAACCCGAAAAAATTTCCGTTTTGTAATGTGGAAATCACTGCGCCCGGAGATTGGGAAGGAATATTAAAGAGTTTATTTGGCGATTATTCGAAAAAGGTGAAAGCAGGCGGAGGACATAATTACCCTTTCTATAAAAAAACGGAAGATTCTATGGAACTTTATGATAAGGAGAAAATCTACTGGAAATATCATTTTTCGGATAAGGATCTCGTAAGACCTGCGGTACAAAGCTATCGGGACATTAGTTTAAGAACAGCGGATATGCTTATAGAATCCGAGAAGAACATGGAAAAGGAATGGAAAAAAGGAGCCTTCAAGGACTGCCTCATCAGTATAGAAAACTGTCAGAAAGAGGCTATTATCTTTGGGAATATAATTGAAAAGAAAAAAGGAAAAGGTACGAAATCGGTTTCTTTTTTGGAGAAGTATTGTGAGGACTTGTATCTTGCCTATCAAAGTATAGAGAAACTTTCGGATGCAGAGGAGCAGGCTCCTGAAGAAACCCGGAAAGACTTGGAAAGAACCTTGGAAAAGCTGAAAATTGATTTACATAAAATGCGTTCCGTTTTGGAAAAGGAATGGAAAAGACAGATAGTCTTCCTTCCGCATAGAGCAAAACATTTTGCAAGTCTTCGTCCTTTAATTGACGCCCTTAATGAGTCAGGGGACTTTGAGTGCAAGATTATTCCGATACCTTATTATGACCGCTTAGGAGACGGGAGCTTAACAGACATGCATTATGAGGGAGGAGACTTCCCGAAGGAATATGAAATCTGTGATTATCGAAGTTTTGATTTTGCCGGAGAGCTTCCGGACGCTATAATAATGAATTCCCCTTATGACCGGTGTAATCCTGTATGGACGGTGGATCCGTTCTTTTACAGTAAGGAGATGAAAAAATTCACGGGAAAACTTGTGTATATTCCCTGGTTTGTAACGGATGAAATTGATTCTGAAAGTGAAGAAGACGGGAAAGCTTTTGTAAACATGGACTACTATGTGACCGTTCCGGGAGTGTTTCATGCGGATTTGACCATAGTTCAGTCTGAGGGGATGAAGAAGGCCTATTTGGCAAAGATAAGTCAATTTACGAATAAAGAGGTCAGCAAGAAGATGGAAAAGAAAATATCCGGTGCCGGTTCTTGCCTTTTAGGAGAAAAAGAAGGGCAGGGGACAAGTGAACTTGTCGAGGAATTTAAACAATTTATAGGTAAGAGATGAAAATGTAATGAAGCTTTTTTAACGGCTTTTAGGATTGGGATAGAAATTTTCCCGCAAGAATTTTGCTTTAATAAGAATAGAAATGAGGGATGGGGGAATGCGAAAAAAGAAAAAGGATAGCATACTATCTTTGTTGCAGAGTTACCGGGAAGCGCACAGTACCTTAAGAGATTTAATTATTAAAGGGAAAAAGGAAGAAGCGGCTTCTCTTATGGTACTTTGTCAGGAAGGAATGGGAAAGATTGAGGAGGATAGCGGCAAAGAAAAAATAAAGGAAACAGAATGGCGGGAACTGTCTTCATTTTTTATCTCCTATCAAAAAGCAATATTGTTGTCCTATCAGACCCTATTTGGAGAAGATATATTAGACTGTGATGCAAAAAAGGGAAGAGCGGAAGAAAGAGGGAAGAAAAAAGAGATGCCGGAGAATGAGGAATATTCTCTTTCAAAACTGGAAGAGGCTGTGGATATTTTTGAAAATATAGAAATAAAAATCAAAAATATTCCTCTTCATACTTTGATTTTGTTTTTACCCTATAAAGCTTCTATGTGGGACAGTATGGAGTCTGTTTATCTTGCCGCAAGAAAAGATGAGTCCTGTGAAGCCCTAGTTATGCCGATTACTTACTTTGAGAGAAAAGAAGATACACAGTTTGGCGAAGCAATCAATGAAGCGGGGAAATTTCCAAGGAATATAGAGTTAATAGACGAAAATTTTTCTTTGGAAGAAGAGGAGCCGGATATTATTTATATTCATAACCCCTATGATAATACCAATTTCGTAAGCTCCGTGCATCCGCGCTATTACTCTGCTAATTTAAAAAAATATACCAAGACCTTAGTGTATATTCCGTATTTCGTCACCATGGGAATGTCTTCGTTTGGATCGATACTTTTCAGTGCCTATCTTAATACGGATTACATTGTAGTACAAAACGAAAAACATAAAAAAAGTCTTCCGGAGGAAGTACGGAAAAAAGCGGTGATTTTAGGCAGTCCGAAACTGGATAAAGCGGAATCCATGAAAAAGGAAGAAGTCGTTTTACCGGATGCATGGAAACAAATAGCAAAATGCAGGGAAGTGGTTTAGTACAATTCCAGTAGAGAGAACCTGCGGAAAGACACTACTGCTTTTTTAAATCGGATGAAAATGGTTTTTACAGTATTTAAGAATCATCCGAAGTTTTGTTTAGTGTGGAGGCCTCATCCACTTTTGGAAAATACATTTCGAACACTTAGGAAGGAATACCTGCCTAAATATCTTTCTTTAAAAAAGGTATTTTGTGAAGAAAAAATCGGCATATATGATGATACTGCCGATTTGGGAAAGACGGCAGCCTTATCTTCTCTCTATATGGGGGATGAGAATAGTTCCGTTGCCTCTGCTTTTTCCGTGATGGAAAAACCGCTTATTATTTTGTCCAATACACTTTCCCTACATGCTGCGGGAGAAAGAGAAAAAATTTTTCTCGACAATTTATTTTCAAGCCCTAAGAGAGGAAAAATGACATATCGAAAGGAAGGTGGGTTATCTTTTCATAGAGATGGGAATACATTGGGAGAAGAAAATTCGTTCGAATATGGTTCGGCTTTTGGAGAAGAGGCCATTGTGTATGAAGGAAGATTCCTTCTCCTTCCGCAGCTTAAAGGGGAAAATGTTTATCTGAAAAAGCTGAATCTTACGGATTTAGGTATTTCGGAGGCGGAACGGCAAAAAATACCTGCAGATGAATACGGAGAAGCCTATCTTTATCAGGGGTCTTGGATTCTTTGTCCTAAAGCGGGGAATCATTTTTTGATTTTAGAGACCGGAAAAGAACCTGAAAAACTGTATCTTCAAGGATTTTCCTGTAAACCGAATGCGTTTTCGGGGAGTTATCGCTTGGGAGAATATCTTTTTTGTAAAGCGGAAAATTACCCTACAGATATTCGCTTTTCTCTTAAAAAAAAGAAGGTCAAGGAACTAAAGGAGAGAATTACGGAAAAGGAGCAGGGAGTGAATATATATGAACGCTTACGTTATCCGGAACTGGAAGGAAAACTAAAGTTGGATTTTCCGCTTTCCGATCTAGTCTCCGGTTTCCTTCCTTGGAGACGCTTTTTGTACGGGCTTCAGGAAACGGCTTTATACAGCTTGGAGGATTTTTTAGAGGAAAAATCTCTTCCTTATCCTTTTGATCAAGGGCTGTCTCACAGGAAAGTAGAGGAGATTTCCGTCAATATAGGAACGGCAGGGGAAAAGATACATCGGTATTTTCAGGATTTGGCTTTGCAAGAAAAGTAAAGGAGACCAACGATGAAAGCCTTAATTTTAAATTCGGGAAAAGGAACTCGCATGGGAGATCTTACGGCGGATGATCCCAAGTGTATGACCGAGATTGCCAGTATGGAGACGATTCTCAGCAGGCAGCTTCGTCAGATTGCGGATTACGGGATAAAGGAAGTAATACTCACAACGGGTCCATTCGAGGATAAGCTTATTCACTATGTGGAAAGCCTGGGGCTTGATTTGGATTATCATTTTGTTCGAAATCCTCTTTATGAAGAAACGAACTATATCTATTCCATTTACTTGGCAAGGGAGCTTTTAGAGGATACGGAGCTTCTTCTTATGCATGGAGATCTAGTAGTGGAAAATGATGTCTTCTTCAGTTTTATGGAGGAGGAAGGCTCTCTTGTTGCGGGAAGCAGTACCAAGGAGCTACCGGAGAAGGACTTTAAGGCGGAAATGCGGGACGGAAAAGTGCAAAGAATCGGAGTGTACTGCTTTAACCATGCCCTGTCTTCCGAGCCGCTCTACAAGCTAAAGAAAGAAGATTGGGCACTCTGGCTTTCAGAGATTATCGATGTCTGTGAAAAATCGGATGAAAAGGACGAGCCAAAATCATGGAAGAAGCAGTATGCGGAGGAAGCCTTAAATATCGTGCTTCCCGATATGGATCTTCGCCTGTATGACTGCGGAGAAAAGCTTTGTCAGGAGGTGGACACGCCGGAGGATCTGGCGATTTTTTCCTAAAAACACTGCGCCTTAAAAAACTGGAAGGTTAATCTATCCTTCTCTACGTATATCCGGCACAGCGTTAATTTTTCTTTGATTAAGAGAGCAAAACGACTCGGTAAAGTGATTGTCGGTGTTTTAACGGATGAGGCGGTCTCTTCCTATAAAAGATATCCGCTTATTCCCTACTCGGAAAGAAAGGCCATGTTTTTAAATATTGCAGACGTGGACCTCGTGGTAAAGCAGGATAGCCTGTCCTATCGGAAAAATCTGGAAGAACTTAAACCGGACTATGTGATGCATGGGGATGACTGGCAGGACGGCTTTCAAAAAGCGATTCGGGAAGAAGTATGTAGTATTTTGGCAGGTTATGGAGGAAAACTCATCGAAATCCCCTATAGCTACGATAAAAAATATGAGGAACTGGAGAGGAGAAGCAGGGCGAATCTTTCCATGCCGGATTACCGAAGAGGACGTCTTCGGAGGGAACTGGAATTAAAGCGTTTTGTGACTGCCATGGAAGCGCATGACGGCTTAACCGGCCTCGTAGTGGAAAACACGAAGGTATATAAGAAGGGGGAAGCTCATCAGTTTGACGCGATGTGGATCAGCTCTCTCTGTGATTCTACGGCGAAGGGAAAGCCGGATATCGAGCTTGTGGACATGAGCTCCCGCTTCAGAACGATAGAAGACATTACGGAAGTCACGACGAAACCCATTATTTTTGATGGAGATACCGGAGGGATAAAGGAACATTTTGTCTATACCGTGCGTACTTTGGAGCGCCTTGGGGTATCGATGGTGATTATCGAGGACAAGACCGGCTTAAAGAAAAATTCTCTCTTCGGTATGGAGGTGGAGCAGACACAGGACAGCATCGAAAACTTCTCCGAGAAGATTCGCGCGGGAAAGAATGCACAAAGAACCAAGGAATTCATGATTTGTGCAAGAATCGAAAGCCTGATTTTGGAAAAAGGAGTGCCTGATGCCTTGGAGAGAGCCTTTTCCTTTGTGAAAGCAGGAGCGGATGCAATCATGATTCACAGCAGGAAGAAAGACCCGAGCGAAATATTTACCTTTGTGGAGGAATTTCGGAAGAAAGACAAGGAAACGTATATTGTGGTAGTTCCGACAAGCTTTAACAGCGTAAGAGAAGCTGAATTTAAGGAAAGAGGGGTGAATATAGTTATTTACGCGAACCAGCTTATGCGGGCTACGGTGCCGGCTATTCAGAATGTGGCAGAGATGATTCTAAATAATGAAAGGTCCGAGGAGTGTGACAGTCTCCTTATGCCCTTTAAGGAGATTATCCGTTTAATTCCGGAGGAAATGTAGAGGCTTGGACTCTCTGCCTCTTCCCTTCCATGGATTTATTGCTAAAATTTTTAGTAATAGTTTCAAAAAAATACTATTTCCCCTTCCTTTTCGTTGGAGTAAAATAGAGCGGATTTTATTGCAAAACACGTCACTAATATTATCTGCTTGAATACACTTCTTTTGCAGTAAAGATAGAAAAAAGAGTCAGAGAGGTCAAGTAGGGGGATATATGAGAAGGGATATGATAGAGACACAGATTGTTCTTGGGAAAGGAAGGGTGAAAGAAGAACTTCGGGATTTTATCCGGAGAAATTCCTGGAAGAAGATCTTTTTGGTCGCGGGCAAATCTTTCTTTACATTGCCGATTGGAAGAGAGCTTAGAGAGTTAGAGGAGGAAATGGGCTTTAGCCTGGAAGTCTTTTCGGGCTTTTCGGTGAATCCCGATTTTTCTGAAGCTTTGGAAGGCGCTAAAATCTTTAAAGCTTATCAGGGAGACGTGATTTTTGCGGCGGGAGGCGGTTCCGCAATGGATACGGGAAAGGCAATCAAGCTTTTTTCTTCGATTCCCGAAGAAGATATTCTAAAGAAGCCTTGGCAAGATAAGGGAATTCCGCTTCTCGCCATTCCCACTACCGCAGGAACCGGATCGGAGAGTACCCCTTTTGCCGTTTTATATAAGGATGGAGAGAAGATTTCGCTGGAAGATGAAAGTATTTATCCCTTAATTCGGGTGGAGGACAGAAGGAGTCTTGTGAGCCTACCCTTATACCAGAAGAAGGTTACTCTTTTGGACGCTTTAAGTCATGCCATGGAATCCATCTGGTCGAAGGACAGCGGCGGAGATAATCTCTATTACGGGAAAGAAGCTATTGAAAGGATTCTCCGTTACACGGATGCTTTTTTGGAAAATGAGGATACCGCCCTTAGTGAAATGGCGTATGCCGCAAATGTAGCCGGAAAGGCGATTGCCATCACAAAGACAACGGGCGGGCATGCCTTATCCTATAAACTCGGAGGACTCTTTTCTCTTCCACACGGGCTCGCTGTGACTATGGTTAATAAAGAGCTCTATCCCCTGCTATCGGAGAGAGAGAAGAGGCCGGAAGAGAGAGAAAAGCTATCCTTTTTGGCAAGATGCTTTTCGAAAAACACGGTGGAAGAGGGGGCGGAAGCTTACCTTGCCTTTTTGGAGAAAATGGAGATTCTGCCGAAAAAGCAAGAGTTCTTTTTAGACAGGCTTACTTGCTCGGCAGGGGAAAAGGATAGTGTGCAGCCGGAGAAAGTCGGTCCTGAAGCCCTCGAGAAGGCAGTTCGGATTCTCACAAAGTCGGTGAATAAAGAACGCCTGAAAAACCATCCCATGGTGCTTTCCGAAGAGGATATAACGGAGGTTTACCGGAGAATCCTCCTTATGGATAAGTAAAATTAAGAAAAGACAGAACATAAGAAAAGACAGAACATAAGAAGAGACGGAATATTTGCAGAAAGAGAGCAGACATGAAGGCAGAAGAATTTTTAGAAAGAATCCCCTCGGATTTTTTTACCGGAGTTCCGGATTCTCAACTGAAGGCGCTTTGCGATAGTTTGATGGAAAAATACGGTATTTCCGAGCGGCATATTATTGCGGCAAACGAGGGAAATGCGGTAGGACTTGCCACAGGGTATTACCTTGCCACGGGGAAGATTCCGACGGTGTATATGCAAAACAGCGGTGAGGGGAATGCCATGAATCCTTTGGCTTCGCTTACTGCACAGTCCGTTTATGCTATTCCCATGCTGCTTCTTATCGGTTACAGAGGGGAACCGGGAGTGAAAGATGAGCCGCAGCATGTTTTTCAGGGCGAGATTACTTTGGCGTTTTTGGATCTGCTCCATATTCCTTATTTTGTTTTGGAGAAGGAAACGAAAGTGGAGGAGCTGGACAGTGCTCTCCGCTCTTTTCAGAAAGTCTTTCAAGAAGGAAGGCAGGCTGCAAGTGTG
>CAUSIX010000042.1:0-8610 GCA_963531555.1 uncultured Oribacterium sp. | reverse complement strand
TTTGAAAAAAGTATTTGCCTCCTATGCCCCATGGCAAGACCGAAAATCATTTGTTGCCGAAAGGTAAAGAGCCTTGCCAAAAGAGGAGAAGCCGGTAATTCATCCAAAATAAAACAGTCCACCCAGAGATGGTTCATCTTTCCCTCATAGAAGCGGTCCCCTTCCGTATCCTTCTCTCTCCTCCTTGTACTACTATCCACGACTCTCGGAACAAAGTCATAGAAGGCCTTTCCTCCTTGAAATTCATTCGGTAGTATAAGTGAAAGAGGATCCGGAAGCTCTTCCTTTGCTACAGCGGCAAATCTCTCCCAGTCTTTCCTTAAAAAACAAAGATCCACATCATCATCCCAAGGAATAAATCCTTTATGACGAATTGCCCCAAGAAGAGTTCCCGCATCGAGACGGTACGCAATACCGTGTTTTTTGCATATCCTGTCTATTTCCAGAAGAATGCCAAGGCCTTTCTCCTGCTTCTCTTTTAATTCCATCTCTCTAAACTGTCCCTTTAAAATCACTTATCTCAAAAGTCATCCGAATGAAAAATCATTTAGTCAAATAGTCCTTAGTCTACAGCAAAGAAATGCCTAATCTGTTCCATACTGTACTTCCGCATATCCTCGCCCTTAGACCATGCCTTATACCAATCTACCGTCTCCTTCACTGCCTCTTTTACCGTGTATCGGGGGGTCCAGCGGAAAGTTCTTCGTACTTTGTTGGTATTCAGTTGTAAAAATCCCGCTTCATGAGGTGCATTTTTCTCCGCCATATTGGTCCAGGAAGCTTTATCCCCCCAGAATTCTACGAATAACTCCGCAAGCTTTCCTGTGGTAATGGCATCCTGAAGGCTTGGGCCCACATTGTAATACCCCGCAAAAGATTTTCCTTTCTCATAGGAAAAATCCTCCCCGGAAAGCCCCTTCACAAAACCTTCCTGCCTTGCCGCAATCTCCAGATATACGACAAGCGGTTCTAAAACATGCTGGTAGGGACGGACCGAGTAGGGATTCCGAACGCCTATCGTTTTTCCCTTTACCGATGCCCTTACCGCGTCCGGTATGATTCTGTCCTTGGCAAAATCTCCTCCCCCAATCACATTTCCGGCTCTTGCCGTAGAAATTCTCGGAAGATGAACCTGCTTCTTTCCCCTGCCTTCCGGCTCCGTAAAGAAAGACTTTTTATAGCAGTGTGTCAAAATTTCAGAGCAGGACTTGGAGTTGGAATAAGGGTCGAAGCCGTCCAGCTTCTCATCCTCCGTAAAGGCATGATTCTCTATGTCCTCATTTTCATAAACTTTATCCGTAGTGACATTTAAAACGGATTTTACAGACGGCGTAAGTCGTACCGCCTCCAGTAAATTCACCGTCCCCATCACATTGGTTTCATAGGTTTCTCTCGGGAAAAGATAGGATTCCCGCACCAAGGGCTGTGCAGCAAGATGAAAGACAATCTCCGGTTTCACCCATTCCAGTACAGAGCGTAAATGCTCATAATTTCGTACGTCTCCGACAAAAGAACAAATCCTTTCCCCTTCCTTCTTTTCCGGAGAAGAAAGTTCCGGATAGAGTAGCGAAAAAAGCTCCCCTTCTTTCGCCTCCAAAGCATAGCCGTATACCTTTGCTCCTAAATTCTCCAAAATAAGACTAAGCCAAGAGCCTTTAAAACCGGTGTGCCCTGTAATAAAAACTCGCTTTCCGGTATAAAACTCTTTTAAATCTTGAAAATTCATCCTTACCACCTTTTCCAGGGTGCCTTTCCGCTTGCCCACAAATCTTCCAGGAGTTTCTTTTCTCTCTGCGTGTCCATACACTGCCAAAAGCCTTCGTGATAATATCCCGCAAGCTCACCTTCTTCTGCCAATCTTTGCATGGAGCTTTGCTCCAAAATCGTCTTATCATCTTCAAAATACTTAAAAATAGCAGGCTCGAAGACCATAAAACCGCCATTAATGACCGCTCCGTCCTTCTCTTCTTTTTCCCGGAAAGAACGGATAATCCCCTCGGAATCCACATCCAGAACACCCTTTTGCTGGGTAAGATTCACCATGGTAATCGTAGCCGTCTTTCCCTTTTTCTTATGGAAATCCAAAAGCGCATGTAAATCCACGTTGGAAACTCCGTCACCGTAAGTCAGCATAAAAGGCTCATCCTTCAGATACTTCTCCACACGTCTGATTCGGCCTCCCGTCATCGTATGCAGTCCCGTATCCACCACGGTAACTTTCCAGTCCTCCGCCTCGCTATTATGCACTTCCAGACTGTTCTTACTCATATCAAAAGTAATGTCCGCATTGTGCAGAAAATAATTGGCAAAAAACTCTTTGATGACATACTGCTTATACCCCGCAAGGATAACAAATTCATTAAAGCCGTAGGAGGAATAGTACTTCATAATATGCCACAAAATAGGCATTTCCCCCACTTCAATCATGGGCTTAGGCTTTAAATGTGATTCTTCAGAAATTCTGGTTCCGAGACCTCCCGCTAAGATAACGACTTTCATCCGTTTTCTCCTTCATTCTTAAAAAATATAGTAAATAATAATGCTATAGTAAAAATATAGTAAACCAAAATACCTACCGCACTCCGATTTTTTCTCCCGACTTTTTAGTATAACACAAAATCAGACCTAAAATGAAGCCCAATAAAGAGGGAAGAAGCCAAGTTAAGCCTATCTTAAAAAGCGGAATGTTTCCCAATATCTTAAGAAGGCATTTAACAAAATCCAAGTGAAGAAAGCTTCTCTCCAATAAAATCTTCAAAGAATCCAGAAAGGCAAAGGGCAAAGTAAGGTAAATACAGACTCTGAAGACCGTCCCGTCATAGGAAAAAAAGCGTCCAAACAGGCAGAGCAAAATCAACACTATGCTTAGCGGATAAATAAAAAAAAGAACAGGTACACTGTAAGAAATGATTTTACTTAAGCCTACATTGGATATGGCAAACGAGAAAAAAGTAAAAATACAGACATAGGCCTTATAGGGAAGACTCCTCGGGAACATTTCCACGAAGGCCATTGCCGCCGAAGTAATCAGTCCCACCGCCGTTTTTAAGCAGGAAAAGAAAATGATTCCGGCAAGCAGAACTCCTCCAAAGCTTTTGAAATAATAAGTGGAAAGGGAATGCAGAACATCTCCTCCGTTTTCCTGCACGGAGAAAACAATTCGACTCTGTGCCCCTGCATAGGTTAGAGCAAAGTAAATGATTACCATCATCACTGCCGCAATAGATCCGGAAAGAATGGAAATAACGGGAAGCGACTGCTCTTCTCTCTTCTCCCCCTTTTCCCAAGGTTCTCCTCCCGCACTCTCCATCTCCGTATTCTCCATTTTCGAGCTCTCCGCCTTTATGTTCTCCGTCTCCGTGCTCTCCGCTTCCCCGTTTTTCTCCTGCAAGGTTCTTATGGTCTGAATAAGCACATTTCCGAATGCCAAGGCACCCAGTATATCCATCGTGTTGTACCCCTCAAAGAGACCCTTTAAAAAACTGCCGTTTTCATAGCCGGAGACAGCGGGCAGTGTCGTTATTTTCCCCATAGGAAAAAGAATCGCCGTAAGTAAAAGAAGAGAGAGGAAAAGCAAAAATATCGGATTCAAAATCTTTCCCACATAGGTAAGCAGCTTCCCGGGCTTTAAAGAGAGCATCAAAGCAAGAAAGAAGAAAAATAAGCTGAAAAGAAAAAGTCCGGGCTTCCGCATTTCTTCCGCTAAATAGGGAACAATTCCTACCTGAAAGGGTACGGTTGCCGTCCTCGGAATCGCAAAAAGAGGACCGATACAAAGATATAATATGGTCGTAAAGAATAGCGCAAAGCCTCTTCCGACAAAACTTGCCATATCGGTCAGGCTGGAGGTCTTACTGATTGCCATTGCCACAACGGAAAGCAGGGGCAATCCTACCCCCGTGATACAAAAACCCCAAGCCGCTCTCAAAATCTCTACTCCGGCCTTTTGCCCCATGGATACGGGAAAAATCAGATTTCCCGCTCCAAAAAGCATCCCAAAAAACATGGAGGCAACAAAAAGTATTTCTCTTAAACCAATCTCTTTTTTCATTCATCTTTTCCTTTTCGCGAATCATCCGGCGCCAAATTGTTAAGAGTATAGCACGGAAGCAAACAAATTCCCATTTATCTTTTTTCCTCTTTTTACCGATGATGTATACGATATTATAAAATACCGTTTTTACAGTTTTAATCTATTTTTAAGAAGCAAGGATTCATTTTCAAGGAGGAAAAAGCGGAATGAAAAAAGAAAAAAGCAGAAAGAAGAGAGTCTCCATAAAAAGGTTGAACTTAAGCGCCAGAATGTCTCTTATTTTAGGAGTAGTGGCCTTTTGTATCTTAACCGCTCTTTTATACTATTTAATTCATTCGTTTGAAATCGCTATTGATAAAAAGATTGACGCTAATTTGAATGACAAAGCAAAGGCGGCAAGCTCGGGCTTTGAATCTGTCATGAATACGGTAGAAGGAATTTCCGATAACCTTTTACACGGCATCGAACTCAGTATGAACTCTCCGAGCGAAAGCGTAGGAGCATCTCCCGTAAATCCGTGGAAAATTGCTACGGGAGACGGCATAGAGCCTTCCGCTACGGAAAAAATGGATCCCGTCACGCTGAAAAGCCAGATTGTGAATAGAGAAATCCCCTACAACAAGCATGTCGGAGAAGTCTTTATGCTAAGCTCCCTCTACTCCATTTTAGAAGGTAACCCCGAGGTAATCGGTGCCGGAGTTCTTTTTGAGCCGAATGCTTTTCTTCCTAACGAGAAAGACTACTCTCCTTATATGTCTCAAAGCAGTAAAAAAGAAATGATAGTCTCCAACTACCGGTACGAAGATATCAGTTCCGAAAAATACTATACTGCCGTAAAAGAAAGTAAATCCAAGTATGTTACCAATCTTTATGTGGAAGAAGAGGACGGAGTAAAGAACACGGAGCTGACCTTCAGTAATCCCATTGTCCTAAACGGAGAATTCAAGGGAACCGTCATCACCGATGTGGATGCCTCCGTTTTAGACAACATCCACCAAAAGGACGACGCTTTCCCGAGTATGTTCACCAATATTCTTGACAGTAACTATATCATTCACAGCGAAAATCCTGATTTTGACGGAAGAGACTTAAGAGAAATTCTCCCCGAAAAAGCCATGAAAAAAATACAGGAAGGATTAGACGGCGGAAAGTCCTTCAGTCGAGCGATTGTGAATGAGCTGGGAGTCGAAAGAAGAGAATTTTACAGTCCGATTGACCTTCACGGAAATATCTGGTGGGTACGCCTTTCCATTACGGAAGCGGATTATGACAGAGAAGTAGATAGACTTGTTAACCTCGGAATCCTCTTCGGCGTACTCTGCGTCATTGTGCTTGTAGTCGTCACTACCGTGATTATTCGTCGCAGTTTAAAGCCCTTACAACATGTAGCCGATGCCGGAAAGAAACTTGCGGAAGGCAATTTCGATATCCAATTTAATTACCATAAGCAAGACGAAATCGGTGATGTTATGCAGGCTATGCAAAGTGTTGTCGAACGTATTCGTTCCATTATTACCGACCTTTCCGAAAAACTTACAGAGCTTTCAAGAGGCAACTTTGCCATGAATCTGGAAGATAAGCAAGGCTATTATCAAGGTGCTTATCGACCGCTCCTAAGCTCTTTAGTGGATATCACGGATGATCTCTCCCATACGGTTTCAGAAATTTCTTCCTCGGCAGACCAGGTAAATAACGGCGCGGAGCAGGTCAGCAGTGCTTCCCAGTCTTTATCACAGGGTGCTACGGAACAGGCTTCCTCTATCGAGGAATTGAGTGCTACTATGAATGATATTTCCGATAAAATTAAGGGCACAGCTCTTATGGCGGAAAAAGCCTCTTCCATGAGTAAGGATGCCGGAGATGCGGTAAATGACAGTAACGAAAAGATGGGTGAACTTTCTCTCGCCATGCAGGATATCACCGAGAAATCCAATGAAATCAGTAAGATTATTAAGACCATAGACGACATTGCTTTCCAAACCAATATCCTTTCTCTGAATGCCGCAATAGAGGCGGCCAGAGCCGGTGCTGCAGGAAAGGGCTTTGCCGTTGTTGCCGATGAGGTAGGAAACCTCGCACAAAAGTCCGCAAAAGCTGCGCAGAACACCGGAGTATTGATTGAAGAAGCGATTGATGCCATCAAAAAAGGCGCAAAAATATCCGATGAAACCGCAAATTCTCTCAAGAATGTATCGGAAAGAACACAAACAATCAATCAGCTGATTGGAGAAATCACCTCCGCATCGGAATCCGAGGCGGAGGGCATCACCCAAATCAGCGTAGGAATGGACCAAATTTCTTCCGTAGTGCAAAGTAATACCGCAACTGCTGAAGAAAGTGCGGCAGCATCTGAAGAGCTTTCCGGGCAGGCACAAATCTTGAACGACCTGATGAGTAAATTCATCTTAAAGGAAAACGAATAAGAGCATATAACAAAAAACGGTCCTCTCTCATCTTCCTCGAAACATGGACGATGGAGAGGGCCGTTTTGATTCTTAACAAGTATCGCTCGCGGAGCGTGCACTATCTCATCCTTAACATGGGGCTAAGCCTGAGACAGCTCGTTATCAAAAAGTCCTAATCGTTTTCATGATCATCCGCTTTTTCATTCCCGTATATTCTTACATACGGCTCCGTTTTCAAATTGAACTTACCGAGCAGATGATTAAGGCGACCGGACTGTCCGGAAAGCTCCTCGGACGCCGAAGCACTTTCCTCCGCAGTAGAAGTGTTGCTTTGCACCACTACAGCGATTTGATTAAGACCGTTACTCAGCTGTTTAATCCCGTTTTCCTCTATTTCGGAAGCTGTCGAGATAGACGCAATTATCTCATTAATCTTCTCTGTTTTTTGTGAAACTACGGAAAGAGACTCCGCTGTTTCTTCCGTGATTCTTGCTCCCTTATTCACTGCATCTATCGTTTCTTCAATCAGTCCCGCCGTGTTCTGTGCAGCTTTGGCGGATTTTTGTGCGAGGTTTCCTACTTCATCGGCAACAACGGCAAAGCCTTTTCCTGCAGCACCGGCTCTGGCCGCCTCTATTGCGGCATTCAGAGAAAGGATATTGGTTTGGAAAGCAATGTCGTCAATCGTCTTAATAATCTTACTGATTTCATTGGACTTCTCGGTGATTTCCCGCATAGCCCTGGACATCTCATCCATTTTCTCATTACTGATTTCTACTGCTTTGCCGCTTTCCTTTGAAAGTGTGGAAGCATGCGTGGACATTTCCGCAGTCTCCTTAATCTTTAAGGAAATATCATCCATCGTCGTGCTGAGCTCCTCAATGGAAGTCGCTTGCTCCGTTGCGCCCTGAGAAAGAGACTGCGCAAAGCTGCTAACCTGTTCCGCGGAGGAATCCACCTGCTGTGTACTCATATGGATTTCCCCCATAGTCACATTTAAATCATCCAAAATATCATAAAGACCGTCTAAAAGCGGTGCGTATTCTCCCTTATAGAGCTCCGGGTTCCAGAATTCAAAGGCAAAATTCCCCTGCGACATTTGATCCAGTTTTCCAAGCAGGTCTTTGATAATCGCACGAATACGCCCGACTACTTTAGCCATACTCTCCGCAATTTGCCCTATTTCATCCTGATGAGAATAGTTGATTTCATGAGAAAAATCTCCGTCCGCTACATAATCTCCCACCTTTGCGATTCTCTTTAAGGGATTCAGCGATGTACGGATATAAAAATGACAGAAGCCTACAAGAAGGAGTATCCCAAGAAGAGAAACCGGTATAGCCAGAAGGATCATTTTAGAAATAGCCTTCGTAAATTCCTTTTCCGAAACTTCTACCGAAACCCACCAGCTGACATCATTAAGATGAATCGGTATGGCGCTTACCTGCACCAAATCTCCCTTTCCATTCTTTAAGAAGGCATTGAAAGGCTCATTCTTCTCCATAAAAGCGTTAAGACTCTCCATACTCTTCTCCGGATAAATCTCCTGTAGCTCTTTGCCCTCCGTTTCTTTATTCATGCTGTACAGAATTCTCCCGTTAGTATCAAAAACACTGCTGTAAAGCGTGGAGAAGCGCTCGTCTTTTTGCTCAATGATTTCAAAGACGGACATACTGATGTCAATGATAACGACTCCCTTAAATTCTTCTTTATAAAAAATGGGTAGCACAACGGAAACAACATAACCGCCCTCTTCACTATCATCTTCATAGGCATTGGTTAAGTTCAGCCCTTTCGATTCCTTGGCTTTTAAATAATACTCTTTCTTTTCATACATGGTATAAGGATATACCATAATC
This sequence comes from uncultured Oribacterium sp., assembly GCA_963531555.1. Classification (GTDB taxonomy): domain Bacteria; phylum Bacillota; class Clostridia; order Lachnospirales; family Lachnospiraceae; genus Oribacterium. The sequence goes on along the minus strand of CAUSIX010000042.1, from coordinate 313 downwards.
GTTTTCGTCTTGGCATCCGCCTTACTCATATAAGGGCCATAGTTTTCTATTCCCGGGTAAAATGCATTCGGCTCCAAAAAAACACCTATTCCCACGTAAGACTCGTTCGAAGACATGGAAGAATAAATGGAATCCAATAAGGTGGTCTCCGCATTATACCGACTGGCAGGAATCACCGCATCAACAACACGGGAACGAAACATGGTGCCCGCCATATTTTTAGGCTGCAAAATAGTATGTTTATCATCCTGTATCGTCCAAGGATTCGAGGGTACTCCCCCGGCCATATCGCTTTGGTCATAAATACCGACAA
>CAUSIX010000041.1:0-8871 GCA_963531555.1 uncultured Oribacterium sp. | reverse complement strand
TTACAGGGATATTACGGGGGAGGTTTTCCATGAGTAAAGAAAAGTTCCGCGCTTCGTTCCTTCTCTTCGTTTCTATCCTTTGCACGGTGTTTCTCGGTTTTTATATCCTATTCGCAAGCGCGGATATCGTCTATTCCGACTATATCCGCCTGACGAATTCGTATTTGGGAAAGCCTTTCTCTTTCCATGACTTACTGACGAAGGACATCTTGACGAGAATACCCGTGAGCTTCCTTTTTCGGGAAATCAATATTGCTTTTTTCCATTATTCGATTACGTTTGACCGCTTCCTTGGGCTTTTCGGTCTGTTTCTTACGAGTATTCCGCTCCTTCTCTTTATGGCAAAGCGGAGGATAGGTATTTTTTTCAGCGTTGCCATTTTACTCATTTTCTACAGCTTAAATAAGTGGGAAATGCTCTTGAACGGTTCGGGATATGCGCATTTTCTTTCTTTTGCGCTTTTTTATCTCTTTTTCTATCTGCTTTCCGAAAGAGTCGGGAAAGGAAGTTCTCTTTTATCGCTCTCCGTTTTTCCCTTCCTCTTCCTTCTTACGGGAGGGCCTTATGCTATCGCGGTTTACGGTGCGACCATTCTCTCTCTTTTCTTTTTGTTCTTGGCCGGTAAAATCCGGGACAAAAGAGGGAGCCTCGTTTTACTTCTTTCGAGCTTTGTTTCGACCTTCCTCTATTTTCTCAGTAATCATTATGCGGTCTATGAATACGCCGGGGCGAAAAGCATTTCTCTGAAGGAAGTCTTGCTCACGAAAATGACCTTTGTGCTGAAGTTTTTCGGCTTCGGCTTTTCTTCCCTACTTTTTTCCGGAGAAAACTTGGAGGAGTGGCTGTCGAGCGGGGCAGTCCAAGGAAAGCAACTCTTTCTCTTGGGTGCTTTGATTCTTCTGTTTTTCCTCCTTATGGCGCTTTTCTTCTTGAAGGATTTGTTTTTTGGAGAAAAGGATTCGAACGACGACTGTATTCCGGGAAAAGAGAAGGACAAGAGTCTGACAGGTCTTTTTCCGGCGCTCCTTCTTCTCCATGGTCTCCTTAGTTTTGCTCTGGTTTTTTTGTCCCGGTACATTTTCCTTCGTCCGGAATATGCCGTGCAGAGCCGTTATGCGCTCCAGTATCAAAGCGCCTTAATCGGTGCGTTGCTTCTTTTGCATCTGAATACAGGACGACAGGAGGCGGGAGTGGAAAAAGGCAGAGAGAGAGTAAAGCTTGAAGGGAATATAGAGAAGAAGAGGGGAGTGAAAAGGAAGCCGGAGGATAGGGAGAAAGATGAGAATGGGGAGAGAGTAGAGCGGATAGAGTTCGCAAAGGCAACAAAGTATGTAGAAAATAGGAAAAAAGCAGGAAGAAAAGCTGAACCGCGGAGGGCACTGCTTCGAATCATTTCCGTAGGAATTACCCTCCTTTTCTTAGGCGGCACCCTTCATACCGCAAAGACGGAACTACTGAAGGCGCCTTATAGAAAGCTCCATTATGAAACGATGCTTCACTCTGTGAATCGAATCGAGGAAATGGACGAAGAAGAGCTGGAAAGACTCTATGAATATCGCCATGGGAAAGAAAGAATTCTAAAGGCTTTTTCCATTCTTAAAGAGCGAAAACTGAACTTTTTTTACGGAAAATAAAGGAAGATTTGCCTTCTTCTCAGGAGGCACTTTGTCTTCATGATTCGCGCAGCATGCAGAATCTCATTTTTGTAGCCTGCGTGCGGTATCTCGTTTTGCGCGCATGCAGTAGCTCGTTTTGGAATTGACAGATTCTTATCCTATGCTAGAATAAAAAGAGGAATCGCGTTCTCATAGTTAAATGGATATAACAAGCGCCTCCTAAGCACTAGTTGTGGGTTCGATTCCCGCTGAGAACATTTTTGGGCAGTAATGATGGAAACGTCATTGCTGTTTTTTTATTCTGAATAAGTGGTGTAGACAAGCATGAGATATTTTGTTTTTAACGAACATCACTCGCAAAGCGCCCGGTATCTTGTTTAAAAAGTAATCCGAAGAACGTGAGTGGATTATAGAATGCACAGTGCAAGGGAAGTGGTTGAACAAAAGCTTGCGCTTGCTGTTTGTTTATGTATACTAATATTAATAAAACATGATATATTGTTTATAATAGAAAACATTAATAAGTGGTGAATAGTATGAAGAAAGCGGCATATAACATACTTCCGGGAACGGAAGAAATACTAAAAACCATGGGTGAGCAGATTAAGCTGGCCAGACTCAGACGGTGCCTATCTTCAGGGCTGACTGCAGAACGTGCCGGAATCAGTCGGGCATCTTTGTGGAAGGTTGAAAAAGGCGACCCATCCGTAGCAATGGGAATCTATGCGGCAGTTTTGCATGCTCTAAACAATCTTGATAAAGATCTTCTACTACTTGCAAAGGATGATGCGCTTGGTAGGCAAATTCAAGATTTGAATCTGATAACAAGAAAGCGTGCACCAAGGAGGAATAAATAGTGGTATCTAAAGAAAAGACAATTTTCGTCTACGATGACTTTAGCATGCAGAATCCAACACTAATGGGAATCCTCTATGTTAATAGCTTAAAGGGCGGGGAGTCTTATTCCTTTGAATATGACAGAGAGTGGCTCAAAAAGACATCGCTAAAAATCACATTGGATCCTGAACTTATGCCGTATTCCGGAAGACAATATCCCTTCGGTAAAGCAATCTTTGGACTGTTTTCAGATTCTTCTCCCGATCGTTGGGGGCGTGTTCTTATGAATAAACGCGAAAGAATTTTGGCAGGGAAGGAAGGTCGTAAACCGGCCAAACTCTATGACAGTGATTATCTACTGGGGGTATATGATGAAACGAGGCTGGGGGGCATTCGATTTAAAACAGAGCCTAATGGAGCCTTCCTTTCAGATGATAAAGAAACAGCTGCGCCGCCTTGGGCAAGTCTTCGGACTTTAGAGGAAGCCTCCAGAAATTTTGAAAATGAGGGTACTGCTTTATCTGAAAAATGGTTAAACCAATTAATAAGACCGGGCTCATCTCTTGGCGGTGCCAGACCAAAAGCTACTGTGATAGATCCGAAAGAACAACTTTGGATTGCAAAATTCCCTTCCAAGAATGATGAAAATGATAGCGGAGCATGGGAAATGGTAACACATGATTTGGCAGAGATCTGCGGTCTACACGTTCCGGAGGCAAAACTTGAAAAATTTTCCAATCTCGGAAGCACCTATCTGGTTAAACGTTTTGATCGTATTTTAAACAAGCGGGTACACTTTGCTTCTGCTATGACTTTGCTTGGAAAAACAGATGGAGCTTCTGCGGAAGACGGGACAAGTTATCTGGATATAGCGGCTTTTATAAAATCCTATGGAGCACAACCTAAGCGGGATTTGATTGAACTTTGGAAACGTATTGTTTTTTATATGGCTGTTAGTAACACGGATGATCATCTACGAAATCATGCTTTCATTTTCACAGAAAATGGCTGGGAACTCTCGCCTCTTTACGATGTAAATCCGATTCCCTATGGCGATGAATTATCCTTAAATGTTGATGAAGAGGATAATAGTATCAACATTGACCTTGCTATAGAGGCGTCTGTCCGATTCGGAATTTCCGAGACGGATGCAACGACCTACGCAAAAGATATTCTGACCATTGTAAAAGAAAACTGGGAGAAACGAGCTACAGCTTTAGGATTGTCCCGCCGGCTTATAGAAGAAATGCGTCCCGCCTTTAGTGCTTGCTATAGATAAAATAAGCTTTGGCAGTAGTACAAATAGGCTCAAAAGTATATTACAGCACTACTCTATAGCGTGTGGTAAGGCTTCCGCCCAGTTTTATAATCTGCCCCCGATCTACCATGGTTTTTAGAATACGGCCCGCAGTGGACTGGCTGACTTCTAATAGTTCTTGCACTTCCTTTCTGGTGATTTCTTTTTGTCTGGAAAGGACTTGCAGGATTTGCGCCTCTGCGAAAGGAATCTTACGCGTTTTAAATTCCTGTATTAGAGCATCAAAACTTAAAGCTTGATTTAGGGAATGCATCTCTTCGAAACTGTCACCATCGGTTTCCTGAAACTTCATATTATCACCTTCCGCTTTCTCAGGATGCTCTAATTTATATTTCAATTCATTCTATTTAATTTACTTTGCTCTTTCTGCTCGCTCTAGTTTCTAATTTCTAAATTCTCTGCTCTTTCTGCTCATTCTACTCATTCTAATCATATTTATCAAGAAGAGTGATTAGAATATGCTATTTCTAGTCTCTACCGGAATTTGACTGTAATGTGGAAAGGTATTATTCTGGTCGAATGGAAAGTTTTTTTTAAAGAATGTCTGAAGTAAAGCAGACCGGAGTGCCGAGAATTTTAGAGAGCATTCGGAAAGGATATGGGAGGATTATGATGTTGGAAATCGGAACAAAAGCAGCGGCTTTTTGGGAAATCGGAACAAAAGCAGCGGATTTTGGAGCACTTAGCTGATATGCGAATCATTCTTTCCCCTGCAAAAAAGATGCGATACGATGAAAATGGGCCCGAAGTCCGGGATTTACCCGTTTTTCTTTCCGATGCCGAAAAGATCAGGTCTGTCTTGAAAGAGAAATCCTTTTCGGAGCTGAAGGCACTTTGGGCCTGTAATGATAAGATTACCGAGCAGAATATGGAGCGTCTTTCGTCTATGAATTTAAGAGAGAGACTCACTCCGGCGATTCTTTCCTATGACGGAATTGCCTATCAATACATGGCGCCGACCGTTTTCGAGACGGAGATGCTCCGCTATGTGCAGGAACATCTTCGGATTCTTTCCGGTTTCTATGGAATATTAAAGCCGATGGACGGGGTGAGCCCTTACCGCCTGGAAATGCAGGCAAAGCTCGAGATATGCGGCGCGAAAAATCTCTATGCCTACTGGGGAGACAGACTGTACAGGGAGCTTAGGGACAGTAGCGGAATTATCGTGAATCTTGCCTCAAAGGAATATTCGAAATGCATTGAGAAGTATTTGCAGCCCGGCGACCGCTATATCCGCTGTAATTTTTATGAAGAAGTGCAGGGAAAGCTTGTGCAAAAGGGTGTGTATTGTAAGATGGCTCGCGGAGAAATGGTTCGTTTTATGGCGGAAAACCGGATTGAAGAGCCGGAGGAAATCAAGCTTTTCTCTGTTATGGGATATCGCTTTTCCAAAGATTTATCCTCGGAAAAGGAATATATCTTTGTGCGGAAATGAGTCACAAAAATAGTTGACAAAAAGAATCAAGAATAAAGAAAATGCATCAGATGCAAATCTATTAAAAAAAGAGGAGCCCTATGAACGCTTTGCTGAAATGGTTGGATGATCCGGAAATTTTTCGTGTGAATCAATTGGATGCACATAGTGACCATTCATACTATCTGAATTATGCGGATATGGAAAAACCGGAAAATCCTTTGTTCCAGTCACTGAATGGTCAGTGGGACTTTGCATTTAGCAAAAATGGTGCGAGCAGACCTTGCAACTTTTATGAAGAAGGGTTTGATGCTTCCGGTTTTGATAAAATCATGGTGCCCGGGCACATTGAACTGGCAGGATATGATCAGATTCGCTATATCAATACCATGTATCCTTGGGAAGGAAAAGAGTACCACCGAGCTGCGTATAGCCTGGACAGCAGGGGAGCGGAGGAAGGAATGTTTTCGGAAGCGCGCTATAATCCGGTGGGCTCGTATCTGAAACATTTTGATTTAAAACCAACGATGATTGGAAAAAGAATCCGTATTTGCTTCGAAGGAGTAGAGGAAGCGATGTATTTGTGGATCAATGGACAATTTGTCGGGTACGCTGAGGATAGTTTTACACCGTCGGAGTTTGATCTTACACCTTATATTCGTGAAAAGAAGAATGTCCTTGCCGTGCAGGTTCATAAAATGAGTACGGCGGCATTTTTAGAAGATCAGGATTTCTTCCGTTTCTTTGGAATCTTTAGAAATGTCACATTGAAAGCGGTGCCGGATGTTCACATGGAGGATTTATGGTTTAGGCCTGTATTAAAGCATGACAATGAGCGGGGAAGCGTGGCAGTAAGCATGAAAGTATCTGCCCGAAAGAAAGTCGCTGTCAATGCGCAGTTTGTGTTGAGAGATAGAGAAGGAAATGTGGTCGCGGAGAGCAGTACGCCATTACAGGGCGGAAACGGAAATCTCACGGGAGAAATATATACGGAGGTGGGAGCGATTCAATCTTGGGATAACCATCATCCGTATCGATATCAAGCAACGATTGCATTAAAAAATGCCGAGAATGGAGATTTATTAGAGCTTATACCGTATGATATCGGCTTTAGAAGAGTGGAAATCATGGATAAGGTCATTTATCTGAACGGAAAGCGTCTCGTCATCACAGGGGTTAATCGTCATGAATGGAGTCCAAAGGCCGGAAGGTGCATCGGATTGGAGGAGATGCATTCCGATATAGCGTGTATTTTGAAAAATAATATCAATTCCGTACGGACCTGCCATTATCCGGATCAAATCCCGTGGTATTTCCTCTGTGATGAAGCCGGAATTTATGTTATGGCAGAGTGCAATCTGGAAAGCCATGGAAGTTTTCAAAAGCTTGGCGCTACTGAACCGTCCTGTAACGTGCCCGGTTCCATTCCGCAGTGGAAAGAGCTTGTTCTAGATCGTGCAAGAACCTGTTTTGAAACGTTTAAAAATCATCCTTCTATTTTGTTTTGGTCTCTGGGGAATGAGTCTTATGCAGGCGATAATATCGAAGCGATGAATGCTTATTTTAAGGATAAGAAGGATGGACGTTTGGTGCATTACGAAAGTTCCTATTACAATAGAGCATACGAAGATACAATTTCAGATGTGGAGAGCAGAATGTACGTAAGGCCGAAGGATATAGCGGCATATTTAAGCGGTAAACCGAAAAAGCCGTTTATCTTATGCGAGTTTATGCATGATATGGGGAACTCGATGGGAGGCCTTGGTGATTACATGAAGCTGCTCGATGAATTTGACCTGTATCAAGGCGGATTTATTTGGGACTTTATAGATCAGGCAATCCTGGTCAAAGATCCGCTTACAGGGAAGGATGTTCTCCGCTATGGCGGAGATTTTGATGATCGACCCAGCGATTACGAATTTTCTGCAAACGGCATTTTATTCGCAGACCGCAGAGAAAAACCGGCAATGCAGGAAGTGAGATATTACTATGGCTTATATAGATAATGAAAAATTAAGAGTGGTGTATGGCGATTTTACGCTTGGCGTACATGGAGCGGGGTTTCAGTATATTTTTTCCTATGCCCGGGGTGGGCTTGAATCGATTGTGAAGGATGGATATGAATGGCTGTTTCGCTGTCCCGGGCCTACATTTTGGAGAGCGTTGACAGACAATGACAGAGGAAGTAAATTTCACATTAAAAGTGGTAATTGGCTTGCAGCGGATATGTTCATTGATTGTCAGGATATTACGGTAATTACGGATGGCACGGTGCAGAAGTATAAGGCACCGGAGAACAACAGCTATGGTGGAGATGTACCGGCAGAGGAGGTTACGGTCCGGTATCTGTATAAGACCATTTCTGTTCCTTCTACGACCGTTATCGTGTCGTATACCGTAAATCCGTCCGGAAAAATCAAAGTAGATGTGCACTACGATGGAAAGAAGGATCTTCCGGAACTTCCGGTTTTTGGTATGCGGTTTATTCTGCCCACACTTGCAGAAAAGTATATTTATAAAGGTTTGTCAGGAGAGACGTATCCGGATCGAAAAGCGGGTGCGCAACAAGGCGTATTTGAAGTTACCGATCTTAGTTTGACACCCTATATCGTGCCGCAGGAATGTGGTATGAGAATGGATACGGAATGGCTTGAAGTGATACGCCGTACAAGTCTAAATAGAAGCAAAACGGATGGGTCTCGGCATACGCTTCGGATTGAAATGGCAGATAAAAAATTCGATTTTTCATGTCTGCCCTATACTGCAAGTGAAATAGAGAATGCTTTACACCACGAAGAATTACCGCCGGCGAGAAGAACGGTGTTATGCATCTATGGTGCAGTTCGTGGAGTCGGTGGCATAGACAGTTGGGGGAGCGATGTTGAAGAGGCATATCATATCAGCGCAGAAAAAGATATCGACTATTCGTTCTATATTTGTTGATGGAAATGGACATGGCGTGCTATTCCAAGCCTCATGGACAGAGGGAGACTTTTATCATTGCCGCCAGTCTGTTTCCACATAGGATTCCCAGGAGACAGCACAGGACACTCAGCGCGATATAGAATCCGCTTAGGGTGTATTGCTTGTGTTCCAGCAGATGAAATGCTTCCAGTGAAAAAGTAGAGAAGGTAGTGAATCCGCCGCATACTCCGGTTTTCCAGAAAAGTACGGTGTTTCCGGAGATATTGTCTCTGCTACTCGCAAATCCCACAATAAAACCGATCAAAATTGCGCCTAAAACGTTTGTAATCAGGGTCAAGATGGGAAATTCCGATTTAATAGGGATAAGACTGATAGCATACCTTGCCATAGCGCCAATCGCACCGCCCATTGCAACAAATAGAAACTCCATAATTAACGTTCCTCCCTGTAAAGTGTATAATGATGGCGTGAAAAGAAAGTCCGTAGAATACCGTAGAACTGTGTCTATTCTACAGTTTCTTTTTATAGATTGCAAAGACGGATATGCGTAGCGAAGAGACGGAGCGCAGAAATACATGGCGGAGGGGGGAACTCTATGTACGAACAAGAAATTAGTGCTTTACAGGAAATCATTGACGAGAGCAAAAATATCGTATTTTTCGGCGGGGCGGGCGTTTCCACGGAAAGCGGGATTCCGGACTTTCGAAGTGAGGACGGGCTCTATCATGAAAAATACAGTTATCCGCCGGAACGAATCATCA
>CAUSIX010000040.1:0-8986 GCA_963531555.1 uncultured Oribacterium sp. | reverse complement strand
TGGGACAGTAAACTAGTTCAACCATTGTGGAAGATAGTGTGGTGATTCCTCAAGGATGCTCTCCTCTTCTTTTCTATCCATTTGTGCCGTCTGTCTCTCTTCCCATATCAGGAAAGAAGGTATTTTCCTCATATAGAACAAGAAAGCGTTCATCCTTCCCCTGTCGAGAAAGAAAGTATTCTTCCCTTATCGAGCAAGAAAGTATCCTTCCCTTATCGGACATGAAAGTATCTTTAACGTTTATTGTAGCCCATTTCCTGCTCAAATGCGACAATCGCATCCCTATTCTTTTTCTCTACCTCGGACAAATAGGAATCCGAAAAACTGTCCGGCTCAATTCTTCCGCTATACCAAGGGCAGGAGTCGAAATAGCTTTGCAGAGCCGCATCCTTAAACTTTCTGCCATGCCGTGCATAGATTTCATTTCTTGCGATTTTACATTGCTCGGGACTGAGATTCATCAAATCCTCCCTGCCAATAAGTCTCTTATCACTGTCGGGGAGAATATACCCTCCATTCCCCGCTTCGCTAATTTTTGATGCTGCGGAGCTTTCCTGAGCAGAACTTTCTGTAGCAGCGCTTTCCTTAGTAGAGCTCGTGGAATTCACGGCGCTATTCGTCTCAGCGGAACTTTCCTGAGAGGAAGGGGTATTAGCGGAATCTTGATTTATTCCGCTTTCCTCAACGTGGTCTTCATGATTAAAGGAAGATAAATTAGCGGTAACGGCAGATTTATATAAACTCTCCAAGCTGCCAAAACCGTAGTATGTCCATTTTAATGTACCAAACCAGCCGTCACTTAAACCGGAATCCACATCGAAAGTGGATAAGGGCGTGGAACCGTTTAAAATATCCTCTACTTCAACCTTTCCATTCGCTTTCAAGATTAAATTCGGAAATGAAATAAACCAGTAGATATCATTGACCTGATTATAATTTCCGTAACTTCCGCTATAGTTAATTCGGGATTTCACCCGGTATACCAAATACAGACGATTCTGTTCCCATTCTTCCTTCGACTTATTGGTCAAAAGATAGGTACCGAGATAGTCAAAAGATTCCAGACTTGCCTCTTTGGACCAGGAATTGGCCATATATTCCTGATATTCATCCCATGCCTGATCCTGAAGTGCCTTTATTGTTACCGGGTCAATTTCCTCCGTTTTACTGATATACTTATCAAGTCCGCTAACCGTATATTGCTTTTTCATTTCCTGCGGAACCATGCCATAGCTCTCTACAAGCTTCGGAATAGCGTCTTCAGACAGGGTAACCGTCACGATATCTCCGTTTTCCAATTCGCTTGTCTTATCACATCGAAAGTCAGAAACATCTATTCCCTTTCCGTTATATTGCAGTCTGACTTCTCCATTTGGAGCAATACCCGAAAACTGCAGTCCCAGACCGCTAAAGGCATCCATCTTCTCCACTTTTTTAAGAGAAGATACCTTATATTCTCCGTCTTTCCACTTCAGCTTGCATTTTACATACTTATTAATCCTCTCTTCATTCACATGCCAGGTATACTTTAGCTCATCTCCGTTCGATAAATCGCTACTCTTATCTACCTCCACTCTTACATTTTCACGCAGAATTTCAACAGGACTCATCATAGAGAGAAACATACCGTATTCCTCTTTTGCCGCTTCCGTAAAACTCATTTTGGAAGCGTATTTTTTTTCTATTGCGTCCCAATCTATAGACAACTTTGTTTTTCCGTAGCCTTCGTAACCTTCCGTTTCCAAACTCATATATTTATTCAGATTGATACCGCTTCCGAAAGAAGTTAAAAACAAAGTGAGAAAAAGTAAAACAACAAGGGCCACCGCCGCGGAAATGAGCACTATCGGACTTGCTTTCCTCTTTTCCGATGCAGCATTTCTCTCTTTCGATGGCATAGCCTGCTCATCCTCTACTGCTCCCGAAGATTCCTGCTTATCTGTTATATCCAAAGCTTCCTGCTTCACAGTTTCCGAGGCTTCCTTATCCACGCCTTCTTCCGAAGCCTTCTGCTTCCCTGTTATTTCCGGAACGTCCTGCTTCTCCGTTATTTCCGGAGCTTCCTCCTTCTCTACAAGGCGACTCCCGCAGTATTTACAGAATTTTGCTCCATCGGCAAGCTCTTTTCCGCAGTTATGACATTGCATAGCTCTTTCCTCCTGTCGTTTTTCTTTTTAAGTTTTCTTTTAAGAATTGTCATTGCAGTCGTGCAATTTGATTTTCGGCCTTACGATTTTGTTTACGGCCTTACCATTTGTTTTATCGACTGCCATCGTGATTGTCATTATATCAAAAAATCCTCTTTTTCGTTTCAACTAAAGTTTACATCTTGTTCTTTCTTTCGAGATATCGCACGCTTTGCGCACGATACTCGTTATGAATAAAAAAGCCTCTGCCGAAGAGGATTTTCCCCTTCTCCGGCAAAGGCCTTTTTCTTTATTCTTTCCGTTCTTTAGATTGAATCGGTATTGCTTTCACTTTATGCCATAGCTTTTTCTATGGCTCTTTCCTGTTTCTCGGAAAGCGTTTCCGCTTCCTTGTACGGACGTAGGAGTCCCCAAATGCCAATCAGAATCAGCGCAATTGCCACAATGGTGAAGAAATTGAAGCTGACAACACCGGCGATGAGTCCGCCAATCTGGTAGATTACGAGAGATACGCAGTAAGCCAAGAAGCACTCCCAACCAATGGCAAACATCGTCCAACGACCATTGTTCATCTCTCTCTTGATGGCACCGATTGCTGCGAAGCAGGGAGCACAGAGCAAGTTGAAAGCAAGGAAACTGTATCCTACGATACCATTTCCAAAATACTCACGAACCTGTGCCCAAATCTGATCACCGGCCTCGGCAAGCTCTTCTGCACCCTGATAGTGGAAGAGGGTTCCGAAAGTACCTACTACATTTTCCTTTGCAATGAGTCCGGTAAGGGCTGCCACTACAGCCTTCCACTTGCCCCAACCAAGAGGAGCAAAGAGCCATGTAAAAGCATTACCAAAAGCGGCAAGAATGGATGTATCCATGTCTTCTTCCGGAAGATACTGCATCTGGAAATTAAATCTGGACAGGAACCAAACGAGGATGGTCGCAAGGAGAATAACGGTACCCGCCTTCTTTACGAAAGACATTCCTCTCTCCGCCATACTCTTTAAGATATCAATAGGACGGGGCAGGTGGTACGCCGGGAGCTCCATAACGAAAGGCGCCGGCTGTCCTGCGAACATCTTTGTCTTCTTTAATACGATACCGGAGAACACGATGGCACAAACGCCGAGGAAATAAGCACTCCAGCCTACCCACGCCGAGTTATTGAATAAGGCTCCGGCAAAAAGGGCAATAACCGGCAGCTTTGCGGAGCAGGGAATGAAGGTCGTCGTCATAATGGTCATACGACGGTCTCTTTCGTTCTCTACCGTACGGGAACCCATAACCCCCGGTACACCGCAACCGGTACCAATCAGCATCGGAATAAAGGACTTTCCGGAAAGACCGAACTTACGGAACACCCTATCCATGATGAAAGCAACTCTCGCCATATATCCGCATCCCTCTAAAAAGGCAAGGAAGAGGAAGAAAGTAAGCATCTGCGGCAGGAAGCCGATTACTGCACCAAGGCCGGCAACAATACCGTCAATCACAAGTCCCTGCAAAGCTTCGCTGACGTTCATGGACTCGAGGAGGCTTGTTACCGCTCCCGGAATAGACGGAAGATCGAAAAGCCCGAAGAAGGACCACGGATCCGATCCGAAAAGGACATCATTTACCCAGTCTGTCATCTTGGTTCCCACTGTGGAAATGGAGATATAGTACACCGCGAACATAATCACGGCAAAAAGCGGCAGAGCAATGAAACGATTCGTTACAATAGAGTCGATTTTATCCGATGTCGTAAGACCGGTCTTTCCTCTCTTCTCGTATGCCGAGGCGATAATACTCTGAATGTACTTATACCGCTCATTGGTAATGATGCTTTCCGCATCATCGTCCTCTTCCTTTTCAATAGCGGCAATGATACTTTCTACATCAACATTCTTTGCCGCTTCCGGAAGTTCATTTCGAATCTTGTCATCCCGTTCGAAAAGCTTCACCGCAAAAAACCGAACGAGCTTCTCGGGAACATTTCCGGAAATCTTCTCTTCGATAGACTGAATCGCTTTCTCCACATTCTCGGAGAACTTATGCTGAATATCGGTGGCAGTCTTCTGCTCCGCTTCACTGACAGCAATCCGAATCAGCTCATCCACGCCTTTATTACGTAAAGCGGAAATGCTGACAATCTTACAGCCCATTGCTTGTCCAAGGGCATCGAGGTTCAGAACATCGCCGTTTTTCTCTACCACGTCCATCATGTTGATCGCCATAATGACCGGAACGCCAAGTTCCTTCAACTGTGTGGAGAGATAGAGGTTTCTCTCGAGGTTTGTTCCGTCAACGATATTCATAATCGCATCCGGACGGTTGTTAATCAGATAGTTTCTGGCAACAACTTCTTCCAACGTATAAGGAGAAAGAGAATAAATACCCGGAAGGTCGGCAATGGTCACATCCTTATGTCCTCTTAACTTTCCTTCCTTCTTCTCCACGGTAACACCCGGCCAGTTACCAACATACTGGTTCGAGCCTGTTAACTGATTAAATAATGTTGTTTTTCCGGCATTCGGGTTGCCGGCAAGTGCTATTGTAATAGCCATTTCGCCCTCCTAAACCTTCTCTTCTACTTCAATCATCTCCGCATCCGCCTTACGAACAGAAAGTTCATACCCTCGAACGGTAATCTCTAACGGATCTCCCAGTGGAGCTACTTTACGAACAAAAAGCTCTGCGCCCTTTGTCAGTCCCATATCCATGATTCTCCGCTTTACAGCTCCTTCTCCTGTCAACTTCTTCACCACGGCGCTCTGCCCCGGTCTCAAATCTTTCAGTGTCATACTGCCCTCCGCCTTCTTTCTTACCTAATCTATAACGAGCAGGAATGAAAAACAAACCTGCATCATTATCCTCTACACCATGATTTTGTTTGCCATCTCTTTACTGATAGCGACTCTTGAATCCTTAATCTTCACAATAACATTTCCCAGAGAAGTGGATATCACGGTAACTTCTCCTCCAACCACAAAACCAAGGTCAGATAAATGCTGCTTCAACTCCGCATTTCCACCGATTCTCTGAATAACAAGTGGAACTCCCGTGCCGGCCAATGTCAGTGGCATACTGCCCTCCTTTCTGCTCTCTGCGCCCTCTAACTCCAGTCATGCATAAAATAGAGCTAAATCCATACTTCGGTTAGTATCTTAAAACCAACCATTAAATTAGCACCATCTAACTAAATTGTCAACTGAGAAACAGGAAAAGCCCGGATATGAAAAAAACGTAAAATTCCGATAAAAATCGGTAAAACTTCCTCTACAAATTGTCCTTAATAACAAAAAAAGACTGTAGATAATTTCTCTCTACAGCCTTTTTCTCCTATGCTTACCTTCTTTAGCTACTTTTTATTGTAGGCTCCTTCTTTCCACTTCGCATAAAAATCCTTGATTTTTCCGAAGGATTCCGGACTTAATACATGCTCCATACGGCAGGCATCTTGGGATGCAGTATAAGCATTTACCCCCAAAGCAACCAAAACATCGGTCAGCACCGTATGCTTTTCATAGGTACTTTGTGCAATACTAAGACCATGTTCCGTCAGAGTCAAAGATCCCTTCTCGTCAACCTCTACTTTTCCCTCTTCCTTCAGCCTCTTTAGAGCAATACTTACACTGGGTTTGGAAAATCCGAGCATGTTTGCAATATCGATAGCACGAACCTTTCTGTGATCCAAAGAAAGCATTAAAATCGCTTCCAAATAATTTTCCTCGGATTCATGGCTCTCATACGGTTTCATAGCACTCTCCTCCTCTTCGCTTAGCTGAAAATAAATCTTTTTCGTAGCGGTATCCGCCTCTTCCCTGTCCCACTATACTTATGCGGATTTTACCTCTGTCATAACGGAGGCTTCATTTAAAGCCTTGGCTTTTTGCTCCAAAAATCGTACTTCTTCCTCTTTTTCCTCCGGTAAAAGTGCGGTCATGCTCTTCAAACCGGTTGCAATCGTGGAAACGTTATGGAAGAGAGCGGAGCCGGACGGAGAAAGTACCCCGAAAAAGCCAAGTGCAATGAGTGCCGAATTAAATCCTATGATAAAACGATAATTGTCATGGATTCGACGCATCAGGCGATTACTGATTTCTTTCAAAATAACAAGCTCGTAAAGATCTCCCTCTTTCACGGTAATATCAGCAACTTCTTTCGCAATCGCAGCTCCTGCGGAAATGGCAATTCCGGCATCCGCTTCGGAAAGAGCAGGCGAATCATTGATTCCGTCTCCTACCATGATAACCTTTCGACCCTTCTTATGTTCTTCCTGAATGAATCTTGCCTTATCCTCCGGAAGCACCTCCGCATAGAACTCATCTACACCGACCTTCTTAGCTACCGCTTTCGCCGTGTGCTTATTGTCCCCGGTCATCATAACAACCTTATTGATGCCTAAGTGCTTTAACTTACGGATAACATCTTTGGCCTCCGCGCGAAGCGGATCGGAAACAAGAATCACTGCGGCGAGCTTTCCGTTTACAGCAAGATAAAGTGCGGAATATTCTTCCGGAATCTCCTCGAACTTCTTTTCCTCTCCCTTTGGCACGGTGCACTTCTCATCCTCAAAGATAAAGTGATAGCTTCCGATGAGTACTCTCCTCTCTTCATAAATACTGGAAATACCGTGTGCCACAACATACTCGACCTTGGAGTGACGTTCCGCATGATGAAGATCTCTTCTCTCCGCCTCCGTCACAACAGCGTTTGCCATGGAATGCGGATAATGCTCTTCGAGACACGCCGCCATACGGAGCATCTCGTCCTCATCCTCTCCCATAAAGGTAATAATTTCCTCCACCTTGGGCTTTGCATAAGTCAGTGTCCCCGTCTTATCAAAGACGATTGTATCCGCCTCGGAAACCACTTCCATAAACCTACCGCCCTTAACGGAAATATGATACTTTCCGGCTTCCCGCATTGCAGAAAGCACTGCAACAGGCATTGACAGCTTCAATGCGCAGGAAAAATCCACCATCAAAAAGGCCAAAGCCTTCGTCACATTTCGAGTAAAGAGATAAGCCAACGCCGCACCGCCAAGACTATACGGAACAAGCTTATCCGCAAGATGAGAAGCCTTGTCCTCCGTAGAGCTCTTCAACTTCTCGGACTCCTCTATCATTTTCACGATACGATCATAACGACCGGAGCCTGCCTCTTTCTCTACGATAATATGGCACTCTCCCTCTTCAATAACCGTTCCGGCATAGGCGTAGCTGCCTTTCGTCTTTCTGACCGGTACGGACTCGCCCGTCATGGAAGCCTGATTAACCATAGCTTCTCCGGATGAAAGCTTTCCGTCTAACGGAATCATGTTTCCGGTGCGGACGATGATTTCCGCCCCAACCTTCACTTCATTTACCGGAAGCAGAACCTCCTCTCCCTGTACCAAGGTCCAAACCTTATCTACATCGAGCGACATGGTTCGTGCAAGGTCATCCACCGACTTCTTGTGTGTCCACTCTTCGAGTATCTCCCCGATACGGAGCAAGAACATAACGGAAGAGGCCGTATCATAGTCTCCTGTAAGAATGGATGCGGAAATCGCTACCGCATCCAGGAGCGCCACCTCTATTTTCCCTCTCAGAATCGTGCCGAGTCCTTTCAAAACATAAGGAATTGCCTTTAGTCCCGTCAGTACACGCTTTAACGATATTGGGAAAAAGAGAACATTTACCACACGGTTTACCACTGTGAGAACCAGTTTGTCCTCATACTCCCGATTCAATTCTCTTCCGGTATGTTCCGGAACCAGCGCCGTATTCTCTTCATAAGAAAAACGGGAAAGGGCAAGAATAATCCCCTCCCGTGATCCTTCGTAAGAAATAATGGCGTCTCCGGTTCTGTCATTTACCTTTGCGTAAAGAACTCCCTCCTGGCCCTTAAGGTAATACTCTAAAATATCCGCCTGCTCCATCGTCATCCGATACTGCAAGGCATGAACCCTCATACGACCCCGGGATTCATGTAAAATCTTACACTTCATTTCCCTTACCTTTCCTTACTTTGTGTTCCATGAAAAAACTTTCTCTATAGACAGCACTCCTTTAGAATGAAATGCCCGAGACTTTGCAAACGATATAAATTAAACTTCTTTACCGTCGCACTCCGCTTCTCCATCACAAATCAACGCCTTCTCTTCCTCTTCCGCTCTCTTCTCGTTAATGCGCTTTGCATCAGCGTAAATATCTTCGCAGTTCTCCTTAATGGCGGTGCTGACCTTCATAACACAGTCCTGACCGCGAAGCACTGCCGCAGCTGCCTCGGTGTACACCTTCTTCGCATCCTTGGAAGCCAAAATCTTCATTCCTGCTGTACCGAAAAGAACTCCGCCTGCAAAAATACCGAGTTTCTTCCATGCAAAATCTGTTAAAAACATAGTTAACCTCCTTGTATAAACAACCAAAAAATCAAAAGTTTAATAAAAACGTGTGTAGTATAAAATAGGAATTATTACTAAGTCAAGTCTAACTTATTTCTTTCTGCTAAGTTTAAAACATTTAGTTAGTTTTGTCTACCTTAATAACTTATTATGAGCTGAAAACTTCTTTACTCTATTAGCTTATTTCCTCAACTTATTACTCTATAAATTTATTGGCACCGATAATAGTTCTTTTTCTGCGAAAAGAGAGAGCAAAACTCCGCCCTCTCTTTTCAAAAAATGCGAACTGTACACTCGGTGTACAATTCGCATTTCCGTATTCATAACGAGTATCGCTCGCAAAGCGTGCGGTATCTCGTTTTTATTAACCATGCATATACACGGCCGTCTTCATGCGTAAAATTACTTAAGAGTAACCTTAGCGCCTTCAGCCTCAAGCTTAGCCTTGATATCATCAGCCTCAGCCTTGGAA
>CAUSIX010000039.1:0-9046 GCA_963531555.1 uncultured Oribacterium sp. | reverse complement strand
CTACGGAAGGGAAGTAGTTCGGATTTAGGATAGAGATAAAAACTCTTATGAGGGGCAGGAGGCAAGGCCCGCGTTTAAGGAAAAACGGAAAAGGGAGAGGTAGCATTAAGATGAAAAAGAAGAATGAAAAGGAAGGAATTTTACTGGAATCCGGAACGAACGAAATTGAGATTATGAAGTTTCGTGTTCTGGGAGAATTTTATGGCATTAACGTGGCTAAGGTGAAGGAAATCATGATGACGGAGAAGATTAAGCCTATGCCTCATTCTCATGCCGCCGTAGAGGGCTTTTTCAAGCCGAGACAGCAGCTTATTACCGTAATCAACTTGGCGAATTACCTGACGGGAAGTACACCGGAACAGGGAGTAAGAGACCTTTTTATCATTACTCATTTTAATAAAATGATGGTGGCATTCCGTGTGGATTCCATCGAGGGCATCAGCAGAATCTCCTGGCAAAGCATACAGAAGCCGGACCGAACTTTGGCAAACGGGGCGGAGTCCGTAGCCACCGGAATAGCACAGTGTGATGATCAATTGGTTACGATTTTGGACTTTGAAAAAATTGTAGCGGAGATTTCCCCCGAGACGGGAATCAAGATAGAAGAAATCGACCAGATGGGAGAAAGATCCGTGACTACAGCGCCGGTTGTTGTCGCAGAGGATTCCATTTTGCTGCAAAGAATGATTGGGACGGCTCTACAGAAGGCGGGATTTACCGATGTTAAAATCTTTAATAACGGACAGGAAGCCTGGGAATATCTCTCTTCCATAAAGGACGACCCGGATTTATATAAAAAGGTAAATCTTCTTATTACGGATATCGAGATGCCGATGATGGACGGTCACAGATTGACGAAACTCGTAAAAGACGATATGCGGCTAAAGAGAATTCCCGTGGTGATTTTCTCCTCCTTAATCAATGAGCAGATGAGGGTGAAAGGGAAAGAAGTAGGTGCGGATGAACAGCTCACCAAGCCGGAAATCGGGCACTTGGTAGAGGTTTTGGATACTCTTCTCAAGAGATTTTTGGAGTCGGATCATGCCATGCTTGTGCAGGAAACAGAGTAAGCGCGGAGATATTTTCAAATTTTCCCTATATGGACAGGGATGGTGAGGAAAGGAAGACGGAATTTCCCCCATCCCTGTTTGTGCGTCAAGAAAGGCTGCCGTTTCTTAAGATCAATATCTTAAGGCGTTTTTGCAGCTTAAGCGAGTTTATCCCGTATATCATGAAAATTCCTAGCATATTTTCTGCTGTTTAGGTATAATGGAGGAGGTCTAAAGATGAAAAATTATGAAGTAAAAGAGAGAGTATTTCTTGGACTGTATCTTTTTGTCCTGATAGGAATCTTTTTTGCAGAGAAGTCCTATGCAAGCAGTAATTTTTCCGGAGATTGGGTGAAAATAGGGGAGGACTGGTTCTTCTACCAGGGCCCTAATGAGCCTTTGGAAAATGAGTGGCTGGTTTATAACGGGGACAGCTATTATATCGGTAGCGGCGGAAAGATGGCTACCGGGAAGTTCATTGATCCGGAGGATAAGGCAGAGTACTTTTTTGACCGGGATGGAAGACTTTTGGAAGAGGGATATACCTCAGACGGTAAACTTTATATCGGGAAAAACGGCAAGGAGCTTCGTTATTTTAACGATTATCGCGCGTTTCTTAGAAGAGAACTGGAAAGCCTGAGAGAGAAGGATTTCGGGAAGAAGGTAGAGAAGGAAAGCGGGAACGGAGATAGTAGCGTAAAAAGCTTGGAAGGCGAAGTAATTCATCCCAAGGCCTTTGCTCTTTTGGACATTAACGGGGACGGCTACAAGGATATCTTCCTTTTACGGGACAAGGCCGGTGAAGAAACAAAGATGTCTCCGGCAATCTTGTCTGTTATAGTTTATCAGGAAAAGATGCTTATAACGAAAGAAAGTAGGGAACAATCCAAATTGAAGACGGAAAATGAGAAGCTTCCGATTAAGGAGCGTTCCACCACCGTTCTTATGGAAGAGGAAGCCAACGGCGCATACAGTACGGTTCTTCGGAAGGATAGACTTAGCGGAGAAGCGGTGCTGTACCGGAGTAACGGAGCGGAAGACATTTCCCTCTTCTCCTATCATAAGGAAGAAGGACTCAGCCATATTTATTCCCTCTCCGGAAAAAGAGATCGCTTTGGAAATCCGGAGTACTATTCATTTTCCGACAGACTGGATTTTCAGGAATATCAGAGAATTTTTCTGGAAATAGAGGATCGGTTTAAGGAACCATATCCGCTTAAAGCCTATAATCTGGATGCGGAGGGGCTTACGGAAGGATTAAAAGACTTTAATAGGGAAGAACTTTCTTTCTTTCAATCACAGGAATTTAATGACTAGAAACGATTATTACTATGCATGAGAAGTTTTTCTCGTGTTGAAGGCCAGGAGGATTCGCTTTGTCTATTATCATTACAGTATCCAACCAAAAGGGGGGAGTCGGAAAAACAACTACTTCATCTGCGCTTTGCGCCGGATTGGCAGGCAGGGGAGCCAAAGTTTTGGGAATCGATTTGGATCCGCAGGGAAACCTCGGATTTTGTATGGGATTGGAAGGTGGAAACGGGATTACGATTTTAGATGCCTTGCAGGGAAATGTGAAGGTGGAGAAGGCGATTCGCCGTGTTCATCATGCGGATATTCTGCCTTCCGATATTTCTCTTTCCTCATCGGGACTTGAGAGATTGGCACCGGGAAAGAGAGAGGTGGCTCTTAAAGAGATGCTCATGCCTTTGCAGTCTTACTACGATTTTATGGTTATTGATACGCCTCCCGCATTAAATCTTTTAACGATTAATGCCTATGCGGTATCCAATTTTCTGATTATTCCGATGTCTTCGGACATTCTTTCCTTAGTGGGACTTTCCCAGCTTAGAGAAACTATAGATTCCGTTAAGCAGGGATTAAACAAGGGTTTGAAGGTACTGGGAATTCTCCTGAATAAATTTGATAAGCGAACGACACTGGCAAAAGATGTGGAAGAGATGGCGGAAGGTCTCGCAAAGCAGATTTCCACAAAGGTATTTCGGACAAAAATCAGGCAAGGCGTGGCGATTGCCGAAGCTCCCGCTCACGGAGAGGATATTTTCAGCTACAACAAGCGTTCTCCGGCAGTAAAGGATTACGAGCAGTTTGTTCAGGAAGTTGCGGAGGATATTCATTTAAGAGAGGTAATAGGACATGGCAAAGAAGACGACGAAATCGAATAAGACATCACATGTGATGAATCTCCTTACCTCTATGCCGGTCAGTGAGGAGGCGGAGCTTACGGAGAATTCGGAAGGCGGAGAAGGAAAAAAGCGAAACGCATCCGTAAAGGGAGAAAAAATCGAACTGGATGAGACGATGCTTTCCGATTTTCATGAAGCGGCAGAAAAGACGAAACAGGCTGCAGAGCATTTTGACGGGGCGGTAAGCAATTTTAAGACGGCGGTCGACAGCTTTGACAACATGGAAACTCGCGCGGATGCGGTAACAGAGGAGCAGGATAAGCAGGGAGAGGCTTCGGTAAAAGAAGAACCGGTGCCTTCCAAGAAAAGTAAAGTTACCGTCATTGATGAGTCTTCGGAAAATGATAAAATCACCAATGAAATACAAGTGAATTTGGAAAAAAAGCTTTTAGACGAGTATGATGAACCGGAGCCGGAATTTCATATTGTGAATGTCATGGCGGAAATATTAAAAACGAAAGATGTCAGAGGCCTGATTCAGAGCCACGGAGGATGCAGTTGTGATAAGTGTGTAGCCGATGTTACGGCTCTTTCTCTTACGAGGCTTCCGGCGAAATATGTGGTACTTGATAAGGACAAGACCTCTCCCATGATCGGCTTTTACCAAAGTAAGTATAGGGCGGATATTTTCGTTGCCATGATTAAGGCAGTTTTAGATGTGAAGGAACATCCGCATCATGATCCGAACCGCGGCAGAGACACGACCAAATTTGATGAAGAGGAAAGAAAGAACATACGGGGAGGAGTTCTCCTTATATAGTTTTTGAAATCAGTCGATAAACTCATGAGAACTTAGCAGAAAGAATGGGGTGGAAGGGAGTCCGACGTTCTTTGGCTTTTTTAAATAGGAGTAAAATCTCTTATTTAAAGAAAGTTTTGCTAAAAGAATAAACGGGGAAATCTTTTTTTCCGTTTAAAACTACTAACGGCTGCCCTTACCTACCGGGTAATCCGTTAAAGAGAGGAAGGATGAGTTATGGCGAGTTTATCGACAAGTTCAACCCAGGGAAGCTCCGGACTCGGGAACACCGCTCTTCGAGGTTTCGGCGGTTTTGCATCCGGCTTAGATAGAGACGCGTTAATCGAGCAGATGAGCAAGGGAACCCAGATCAAACTGACCAAGGCGAGACAGGAAACGACAAAAATTGAATGGAAGAGAGACGCTTTCCGCGAGCTTGCGGATAAGGCTATCGATTTTCAGGATGATTTTCTGTCCTTTGCTTCATCAAGTTCTATCAAAAACAATGATTTATATGCTTCCAATATTGTGGATGTAAGAGGAGATGCTACAGCGGCAAAATATATTACTGCCAGCGGTTCTTCTTCCATGACAAAGAATCTCAAGATTTCCGCAGTGACCAGACTGGCTACGGCGGAGTCTGTTGTTTCCGATGTGAAAGGAAGCGTTACGGCGATTCAGTCGGGCATCACGGCGGATGCTTTAGCCGGTCTTAAAACGGTAAAGACCAGTAATCTGGCCGAAAAGACGCTCGAATTCGGAAATTACACGACAGAAGGGAAATTTAACCAAAAGGCAAGCTTTACTTTTCCGAAGTCTTATAAGGATGATGACGGAAAGACCGTGGAAATAGACTACACCGGAGATAAAGAGAAACTGGTGGAAGCGCTGAATAAGGCGGCAAAGCAGGAAGGGGTAAAGCTTGGAGAAAACAAGGATCTGAAGTTTTCCTATAATAGAGGACAGAATCCCGGGGAAGACTATATCAGTATAGAAGGCAGTTCCGACTATGTGATCAAGAAAGAGACTTCCGTACTGGACGCTCTAGGGTATAAGGCGGGGGCTCCCGGAAGCGTGCCTTCCGGTTCAGGTTCCGCTTCTTACGGCTTAACTCTGGATAACTTTAACGCAGGAACCGCGGCAGAGCACAATTTCTCGAAGGCTTCCGTAAAAGAGAGCGAGTTCATGGACTATCTTGAGGATAGGAAATTAAGCGTTTCTTATGGCGGAAAAACGCGGGAAATCAGCATTTTAACGAAAGAACAAAAAGACCATATTAAGGCAAACTATACGGCAACCGACAGCGCCGGCAATCAGGCAAGGCTTAACGCGGTAGCGGAAGCTATGCAAAAAAATATGGATAAAGAATTCGGTATCGGAAAAGTGAAGGTGGACAGTTCTACGGGAAGCCTGACTTTTAACAGTGCAAACGGAAAAGATACGGTTTCGATTGAGGTTTCCGATAAAACGGTTAGAGACAATTTGGGAATAGAGAAGGGAGCCTCCAATCGCGTTTCTCTGGGTAGCAGCATCATGAGCAGTTTGGATAAACTCGGCTTGGAAGCTTTTTCCGGGAACAAAGCGGCTCTGGATGAAGCACTGTCTCACCTTAGTATTAACGGAAAAGAAATTAAAGGAATCAATTCCGATTCCACGATTTCGGACATGCTCAGTAAGATTAATGATTCCGATGCCGGTGTAAGAGCCTCCTTCATGCCGAGTTCAGGACGTTTTGTTCTGGTGCATAATGAGACGGGAAGCGGAAGGAGCATCGAATTAGGCGATCCTTCCGATCCGAATAATGTAGCGGATAAGATATTTGGAGCCACAGTATCCGGCGGAGGACAGGTGAATCACGGGCAGGATGCGGAAATCGTGTATAACTACGGAAACGGCATCAACGAAGTGATGAGTTCCTCTTCCAATACCTTTACTATTGACGGCATGAAAATTACCGCAAACGGAAAATTCGGTGCGGAGTTTGATCAGGACGGAAATGTCGTAAGGAAGGCGGACGGAAGCTATAATCTGGACAGCAGTAAGGAGCTTAGCTTCAGTTCCAAGGCGGATGTAGATAAAGCAACAACGAATGTGAAGAAATTCATAGAGAAGTTTAACGAGCTGGTATCTTCCGTGAACAGTCATGTAAAGACTCGTAAGGCAAAGGGGTATGAACCTTTAACGGAAGAGCAGAAAAAACAGCTTAATCAGACCTCTATTGACAACTGGGAAAAGAAGGCGAAGGAGGGGATTCTCTATGGAGAAAGTTCCATCCGTAATTTCAGTCTTTCTCTGGAAAATGTCATGAATAAATTGGTTGGTGACCTTGGAAAGTCGGGACTCAGCTATCGTGATCTCCAAGAAGTCGGCATTTCGATGTCTGCCGATGTGCATGACGGCGGAAAACTGTCCTTTGATGAAACAAAGTTTAGAAAAGCCATGGAAACAGAGCCGGAAAAGGTTGAAAAGATTATGAGCGGACATAACGGTTCCAAGGGACTTGCAAAGGTTGTAGAAGAGAGCATTACGCCTTATGCAACAAGGTATTCAGCCAAAAACGGCGGATCATACGGAGAATTGATTAAAGAAGCCGGTTCCAACCGGGTGACTCTTTCCAACACTACTTCGACGATATATATGAAGCTAAAAGAAAATTCCGAGAAGATAGAGAAGTTAAAATCGCTTCTCAGTACGGAACAGGATCGGTATATTAAGCAATTCTCCCAGCTGGAGACCTTACTGAATAAGATGAATACACAATCCGGGTATTTGAACAGCTTACACGGATAATAGGAAGGCTTTGGAAAAGAGCTATCGTTCCCGCGAACGATAGCTTTTTTCTAATATTTTCCGGAAAAAGCTTTATAAAAAAACGGATATGGGACGACATACTCTAAGAGAATAAAACTTAGGCTGAGCTACGGACTGCTCTTTTCGAGGAAGTAAACAAAAGAGGAAAGCTTTTGCCGGAAAAAATAGTCAAAATATAGGAGAAGCTATGAACGAATATCAAAAAAAGTATCAGGATCAGAGCATTATGCAAATGAGTCAGGGAGAACTTTTGGTTTTGACTTTTGATGAGGCGATTAAGTGTTTAAAAAAAGCGGAGATAGCCTTAGAGGATAAGAAGTATGACAAGTTTGAGGAGCTGACTAAAAAATGCAATATGATTATTCGCTATCTTCGTCAGACTCTGAATATGGAGCAAAAGATCAGCAGAGATTTACTGCGACTATATGATTTTATTACCTTCGATCTCGGCCTTATTCAGGCAGGAAGGGAAAGAAGAAAGGACGAGCTTCCGAAGCTTGTGGATATTTTGAAAGACCTTCGTGACGGCTTTTACGGAGCCAGCAAAAAGGTGGTGGATACCCATATGCCGAAGGAAGCCAGAGTTGTGGGCTAAGAGCTGTGCTTTATTTCGAGAGAAGCCGTTGTGGGCTGAGAGATTTGCTTTATTTCGGGAGAAGCCGTTGTAGGCTAAGAGCCGTGCTTTATTTTGAGAGAAGCTCTATGGAGAAATAAGTGCAATCAGGGTGGTGAAAAGGAAGGATAGTTCGGTTAAGCGTATTGTCTTCCTTTTTTACACCCTTTTTCTACGAAAGGGAGATTGGATGGACAGGGAAAGACTTGCTAGCCTATATCAGCGAAGATATAATATGATTCGGACTTTAAAAGAGGAAACGGATGAGCTTCTTATGGCGGTGGAGAGGCAGGATAATCTGAGTACCGGACTGCTCCTGGATTTACGAGAGGAAAGTGTCCAAAATCTGGAAAAGAACGATATGGAAATTCGTCTGATTGTAGAAGAAAATCGGGAAAGTGCCGCTATTTTCAGAAGAATCATGGAGGCAGAGGAAAAAGATATAGCCTCTCTTCCGTTTCCGGAAAATAAGATTGCCGATCTTGCGATGAAAATTCGCAAAGCCTTGGACGAGATTCGAAAGAATAATGAGCGAATGGAATTTCATGCAAAAAGAAGGAAAGACTATTACGAGGAAAAAATATTGACATAGATCAATTCGATAAAGAGCGCAGAAAGGAAAGCTATGAATCGAAGTGTATATGAGGGAAAGTTCTTACTGAACCTTGTAGGAGCCACGTTAAGGCAGGATGACTCTTTCCCGGTGATGCGAAGGATGAATTGGGGAAGGCTCTATCGTATAGCGGATTATCACGAGCTGTCTTCAGCGGTATATCTTGGAATGCTTTCGGCGGGGGCGAGAGTTCCCGCTCTTTTTGGTGAACGCTTTTTTTCACGCTATCAGGAGGCGGTGCGTTACGGTGCCGTTTACGAGTCTTCGGAGCTGGAGATTTTAGATGCTTTTCAGGCACTGAAGATTCCTGCCGTGATTCTGGAAAGTTCGGCGGTTCGGAGACTTTATCCTTTAGCGGAGACGGCGGCGAATTCTCCCCTCAGGCTTTTTATTCCTGAAGAAAAATATCCCCTTGCCAGGGGGTATCTTGTGGATCTCGGTTACGAGAGAGATGATTTGTACAAGGGATTCGGAGAGCGAATGAAACGCATAGGCGGATTTCAGGTAGAAATCTACTATAGCCTGCCTTTCCTTACGAAAGGCTATAAAAACTGCATGAAGGGACTTTTAGACAGAGCTTTTCCTGATAAAAATCGACCTGTTTTAAAATCGCTTTCTTTAGAGAGCAGCTATCTTTTTCGGCTCGCGGAGGCATCCTACCATTTTTGTACGGACAGTTTAAAGGTGAGGGAACTTCTGGACCTCTATCTTTTCTATAAATTGTTTTATAAGGACATGAACCAACGCTATCTGGACTTGAGAATCAAGGAATTGCGTATTCCGCTCCTTTCGAAAAGTCTTTTGCAAATGGCGGAGATGTGGTTCGGAAGCCGTAAAGAGTCTTTATTTTCTTATCCGAAGGACAGTATCAGTCTCTTTGACGATATGGAAGCGAGAATTCTCTCTAACGGTACAGTCGGAGCAGACAGTATTCCGGAAGCGGCAAAGCTGAGAAAAGCGATCAGAGATGCGGAAAACAGAGAAGAAAAGGCTGTAAAATGGAGGAAGTGGAGA
>CAUSIX010000038.1:0-9071 GCA_963531555.1 uncultured Oribacterium sp. | reverse complement strand
GAAGAAAAAATGGGAGCGCTGAAATATTATACTCTTCATCTTAAGCAGGAAAAGGAACTCCTTAGTACAGAAAGGAAGGAGTGGGAGAATGCCTATCTTACTTTTCTTTCTCCGGACTCTCTTTATGAAAGGCAAATGGAGCTCTATCTCAAACTCGACGACGTGAATGTCGAAGATATCGACGCTCTTCTTCAAGGTACCGGTTTAAGAGAAGCCCTCACGGAAAGCTACATCTCCCGTTTCCAATCCGGCGCATTCTATGAAGCTGTAGCAAAAGAGGTAAAGGGATTAAAGCCTAGCGATGTTCCGGATATTCTGTTTTTAGATGCCAACACGAAAGCAGGAACCATCAGTCTCCTGTTTAGCGGAAAAAGCGAAGAGGATGTAAAAAAAATGGGAGATGCCGCCATCGCTTACTGGGAAAAAGCGGAAAGTGAACTGCAGGAAGGTCTCGGCAGACACGAACTGTTCCTAAGCTTTGATAATACAAGTAAGGGAATGGAACCCCATCCGGTACTCAATTTAAAAGATGGGGTGAACGGTGCGGGAAAAGAGCCCAGCTCTATTGTAAAAAGGCAGGATGAAAAAGAGCAAACCATAGATAACCTGAGTAAGACTATAGAGGAACTGGAAAAATCGGAACCGAAGGCGGAAGATTGGAACATAGAGAGTACAAACACAAGAATCAGTAAAAAGTTCCTCCTGAAGCAGTCCATTATCGGCCTCTTCCTCGGTGCTTTCCTCTCCGTCTCTTTCTTCACGCTCTGCTATCTTCTGGAAAAAAAGCTTCCAAGAGAAGACGACTTGGAAAAACTCTACGGGCTCACTGTTCTTGCCAGTAAGAAGCGTTACCCCGGAAAAGGGCTGTTCCAAAGTCTGTCCGAAAAACTCTCCGGAGATGCGGAACGGGAAAAAGACGATAAATCACTGCTTAGCCTTGCAAAAACCAATATTTCTCTTCTTTTAGGAGAAAAGGCGGAGAAGAAAGACTTATTGATTGTCAGTGAGAAAAAGGAAACCGGGGAAAAGGCAGCCGGCTTTATGCAGGACGAGCTTCCCGGTACGCACTGTAGCTCGGTCTATGATATTTTCAAAAATGAAGAAAGTATCCAAACGCTCGGAAAGTCTCAGACTCTTGTCCTCGTAGCCGAAGGAAGAAGTGATTTCCGTACACTTCTCAATATGAAAAGACGATGCGAAAGCCTTGATAAGACAATCCTTGGCATAATTTTATACTAAATAATAAAGTACTTTCCAACGAGATGCCGTATGCTACGCAGTCGGTACTCGTTATAAACAAGAAACCTTCAGGCTTCGCGATAGATACTCATTATGAACAAGAAACCTTCAGGCTTCTCCTTAGCCGCTCGTTATAAGCGCGAAAAAAGGGGCTGTAAAAAATCCAGATGATAAAGGGATTTTTTACAGCCTCTTTTCCTGTTCTTAATCATTTATGGAGTCCTAAACTAAGACAGATGAATGAGTTGCTCAATTCTTCCCAGCGAATCCTCACTGTCCACATCAAAAAGCTCATACTCCCTTTCCACAGAAACCTTCATGATTTCCTCTAAAGGAATTACACCGTTTTTTAATAAAAAACCTCCTCCATGGTCTCCCGTCAGGTTTTTCAAAACTTCAAAGTATTTTTTCGGGAAAATAACCGGATTCCCCCCCTCTCCCTGATAGCTTAGACGAACAACATGATCTTTATTTTTTGAGAACTCGAGAACCATGCGTCTAAGGCTTTCTTTGGAAAGTAGAGGTTGGTCACCGGTCAAAAACATACAGCCCGTCCAATTTTTTGCTTCCTGAGAAGAAAGTGCGATGCGAATCGTATCGCTTTGATTTTCCTCATTATGCATAATAACCGGGAAATGATAACGTTTGGAAAGCTCCTGCACCTCAGGAAAGCGAGTAACCACTATAGGTGCATCAAGGCTAATGGAAAGCTTTTCTTTTTTTTCACTTTCCTGCACTGTCTCGGAAAGAGATCCGACCGCATTCATTTCATAAAGAAGTGCGGAAAGGTTTTGAAAGCAATAGGCAATCATCGGTCTTCCGGAAATCGGCTCCATAAGTTTGTTTCGTCCAAAACGTCTACTGTGACCCGAGGCCATTACGACAAATCCCAGTACGTTCTTGTCTCTTCTTCCATTCTTTACTTCCTTCTTCTCTTTTTTCTTCTCTTCCCTCGACTCTTCCTTTTTGACTTCTTTCTTTTCTTCCTTCTTCACTTCCTCTTTATTCCCTTCCTCTTTATTCCCTTCCTTCGTCTACTTTTTTCTTGCTTACTCTCTTATAAAATCTGCCTTCCCGAAACAAACTTTGCCTTCATTCTAAAGAGCTCTTTTTCCGTATACAAGAGCATCTCCAACCTCTCCAAAAGGCTTTCTTCTCGAATACTCTCTCTTTTTCTTTCATAAACCAAAAAATCTGCCTCGTATCCGCTCAGAAAGGATCCTGCTTTTCCAAAGAAGCCTCCTCCTGAAAGGCTCGCCATATAAAAGGCTTCTTCCAAGGTGATTGCCGCATCTTCTAAAAGAAGACAGCTTCTCAGTTTGGAAGCATGAATAGCATCGGTAATTGCGCGGAACATGGAAAGATTGGCACCCCCGGCAATATCCGTTCCCAAACCGAGCTTTGCTCCCTTTTCCAAAAAATGCTTAACCGGAGCCACTCCGGACTGAAGGTTTGTATTGGACTGCGGGCAGTGACAAATATAGCACTCCCTCTCCTTCAATAATTCCAACTCATCCTCTTTCGTATGTACACAATGCGCCATAACAGAATGCTGTAATAAGCCGTAACGGTCATAGCTTTCCCCGTAGTTTTTTGTACCCGGACAAAGCTCCTTTACCCAAGAAATCTCCGCTTTATTTTCCGAAAGATGGGATTGCAGAGGAATTCCCTCTTCCTCCTTGATTTTTCCCAGTCCTTCCATAAGGGCATCGGAGCAGGTCGGTGTAAAGCGCGGTGTTAAAATCGGATGACAATGCCGGTAATCTTTGGGAATTGCCTTTAACCAATTTCTCGTATTTTCCAAGGATTCTTCTGCGCTATGCTCTGTCAGATAATCCGGCGAATTCCGATCCATATTGACCTTTCCCACCATTGTTTCCAAACCGCTCTTTTCCAGTAAATCCATGAGACAAAGGGTTGCCTCTTTATGCAGGGTCGCAAAAATCACGGCTCTTGTGGTCGGACTCTCCTTCAAGTCCTCCACAAAATTCTCATAAGCAGCTTTTGCGTAATTCATGTCCTCATACTTGGCTTCTTCCGGAAAGGTATTGCTATTTAACCAATCCAGAAGCGGAAGATCCATTTTTGTTCCTCTATAAGCATATTGCGGCGCATGAAGATGTAAATCCACCATACCCGGAATAATCAGATTTCCGCTATAATCCTTTATTTCCAACGAAGAGAGTGCCTTCGGCAGCTCTTTGTAACAGGAAATGCACTTTCCGTCCTTTACATGAAGATAGGACGCTTCCATTGTTTCAATATGGCGGGGTGCCGTACTAAAGCACAGGTCGCCATGCACTAAGTATTCCATTTTCCCTCCTACTAAAATTGCACTGTAGAATCACTCTCATAAACAGCTGCCGCAGAATGAACTACGGCAGCTGTCAAGAACAAAGATATTGAGATTGCTTTACTGTATTCCTGCCTCAAAAACTTCTTCAGCACTTTAAATCAAAATATATTTTAATATAAATACTACAGTAAGAACATACATTAACGCACTGACTTTTTTCCCGTTTCCGGTTGCCAAATGGATAATACTGTGGCTCATGATACCAAAGGAAATCCCCTCAGAAATGGAGTAGGTAAATGCCATAGCAATAATACAAATAAATGCCGGAATTGCCGTATGCATATCTTTCCAATCCAGCTTTGACACCTGTTGCATCTTGAAAAAGCCTAACACGATACGTGCCGGAGCTGTTGCAAACGAAGGAATGGCAAGGAATAAGGGAGAGAAGAAAAGCGCCAAGAGGAAAAATCCGGCAACGATAATCGAAGTCAGTCCCGTCCTTCCCCCTTCCGCAACACCGGATGCAGACTCTCCGAAAGTGGTAATCGTAGAAGTTCCGAGAATAGCTCCTACTGTGGTTCCGATGGCATCCGCGAGTAACGCCCCCTTAATACCGGGAAGCTTTCCTTCTTCGTCTAACATATCCGCCTTGGAAGCGCATCCAATCAGAGTGCCAAGAGTATCGAATACATCTACAAAGAGGAAGGCAAAGACAACAACCAAAAACTCAAGGCTTGCCACCTTCGATAAATCCAGCTGCATAAAGGTCGGTGCAACGGAAGCAGGCATAGAGATGATTCCACTCGGAATCAGACTGTAAAATCCCGCTTCGGGATTCGGCTGATAAATGCCGAGAAGCTGGCAAAGAATACCGAGCAGCCAAGTAATTACAATACCGAAAAGGATATTTCCCTTAATGTTCTTAATAACCAAAACTGCCGTAATCAATACACCAAGAATGGCTAACACCACTGTTATCCCTTCTGAGTTAAAAGTTCCATTTGCCAATGAGCCTTTAAATGAGAAAAGGGTTACAAGAGTAGCTCCGTCCACTACAACATGTGCATTCTGTAAACCGATGAAGGTAATAAAGAGGCCGAATCCTACAGAAACTCCTAATTTTAAGGTCGGCGGAATAGCATTAAAAATTGCTTCTCGCACACTGGTTAGAGATAAGATAATAAAAATGATTCCTTCTACAAAAACTGCCGCAAGAGCCATCTGCCAACTGTAGCCCATGTTCAGCACTACGGTATACGCAAAATAAGCATTTAGTCCCATACCGGCAGAAAGCACGAAAGGCAGGTTGGCTAAAAGCGCCATCATGATACTGGCGATTGCCGAAGCCAATGCCGTTGCGGTGAATACGGCTCCTGCATCCATTCCGGCTGCAGAGAGAATTCTCGGATTCACTGCCAGGATGTAAGCCATCGTCATAAAGCTGGTAATCCCGGCTATGAACTCGGTCTTTACATCAGTTTGATGTTCTTTGAGTTTGAAAAACTTTTCCATTTGTCGTCCCCCTAAAAAAAATAAACAGACAGTATATGAAAACCGGTATAGACTTCACGACATGTACCTACCGGGTCTCATTGAGCTTATCCCTTACGTTTCCTTATACTCTCAAACTGACATTTATCTTATTTTCTTTTCAGCTATCCATTATATTTATTTAAAATCGGAGCACTGGATAAAAGCACTCTTCTATGTAATAATATAAAGAAAATCGGCGTATAGTCAACATTTTTTATAAGATGTTACAAGGAGATACATCATGGATAAAAGTCTTTACAGCAAATTATCTAAGGTCTGTTTGAAAGAAAGTCCTGCAGATTTCATTTTTAAAGATGCCCTTATTTTTGATGTTTATTCAGGCAGCTTTTATCCGGGGGATGTTGCTGTAAAGCAAGGATATATTGCAGGAATCGGGAATGATTTTTTAGGAAAAAACTGTATCGACTGTAAAGGAAAATACCTTCTCCCGGGCTTTATTGATGCTCACCTGCACTTGGAATCCACCATGGTCTCTCCCAACGAATTAATCAGTACGGCGGCGCTCTCCGGAACAACCACCTTTATCGTGGATCCTCATGAAGCTTGCAATGTTTCCGGGAGTGCGGGCATCGACTATATTTTACAACAAAGTGAAAAAAGCCCTGCGAATGTTTATGTAATGCTTCCTTCTTGTGTTCCCGCAACAAAAATCGATGACAACGGTGCTGTGTTCACTGCAAAGGATATGCTTCCCTATCTGGAAAATCCGAGAATCTTAGGTTTAGGGGAAGTCATGGATGCACAAGCCGTAATAAACTTAAATGACGAGATTTGGGATAAACTGGAACTTATGCAGGGTAAAATCATGGATGGGCACGCTCCTTTTTTATCCAAGAAAGACTTATCCGCCTATGCACTTTCCGGAATAAAAACCGATCATGAAGCTGTAGATTTTCCCTATGCTCTGGAAGAAGTACGAAACGGACTGCATGTCCATGTGCGAGAGGGATCGGCAGCGAGAAATCTGGAAGCAATTATAAAGGGCATTCTTACAGAAGGGATTGATACGCACAGCTTTTCCTTTTGCACTGATGATAAGCATATCGAAGACATCCTGGAAGAAGGGCATATCAGTCACTCTATTCGTAAAGCCATTGCTCTTGGTCTTCCTATGGAAAAGGCTTATCAAATGGCAACGATTAATACTGCGGAATGTTATCATCTAAATCATCTGGGTGCAATCAGCCCCGGAAGACAGGCTGATTTCGTTCTTCTCTCCGATCCGGAAAAAGTCATAATAGAAAAAGTTTTTTTCAAGGGAAAAGCCTTGGAGAAAGAAGAGAAAATCTTTATTCCGCGTTGTCCGAAAGAATTGAAAAAAACACTGCATTATCGGCCTCTTAAAGAAGAGGATTTCCATCTTCCACTTCTTAAGCAAAACAGCAATGTTATCGGCATTATGGAAGGACAAATTACCACAAAGCGATTCCAGGTTTCTTTTAGAAGGGCTGCAAACTTTGAACCTGCGGAATACCCTGATTACCAGAAGATTGCCGCAATTGAAAGACATAAGGGAAGCGGCAAGATGTCGGTAGCGATTTGTCACGGCTATAATATACATCAGGGAGCGGTAGCAAGCTCCGTCTCCCATGACTCTCATAACATTATTGTAATCGGAGATTCCGATTTGGATATGAGTATTGCCGCAAACGAACTTCTTCGCTGCCAGGGCGGCTATACCGTAGTTTCTCAAGGGAAAGTCTTCGATACACTCCCACTCCCCATAATGGGACTGATGACAGACTGCGGATTTCAAGAAGTCAGTAAGCACCTCGTAAAAATGAAGCATAAGTTATATGAAATGGGTGTAGCTAAAGGGATTGACCCTTTCATTACGCTCTCCTTCTTAGCGCTTCCCGTAATTCCCGAAATCAGAATCACCCCGAGAGGACTCTGTTTGGTAAAGGAAACAAAACCGAGGCTGTTGAAAAATTGAGTACCATAGATGACATTAAGTGTTATAGATGGCTTTAAGTGCTATAGATGGCTTTAATGTTATCGATAGATTTAAGTGTTATAGATGAAATACTGCCATTGCCTTGAAACAGTATTCTTAATTGACTTGAAGCACTTGAAACAGTATTCTTAATTTATATTGAATAAGTCCGAAATTTATGTTTTAATTTAGAACGAGCCCGACAGAATTCATCGCCCAGGCTCGTTCTTTTGTACCAGCTTTACTCCCCCGTAAGCAACTGTTTGACAAGTGCTTATACTTATCATCAAAAAGGAAGGATAGTAAAATGGAAGAAAATATCACGCAGGAAACAAACGATTTAACAGGAAATGACAGTTCCTCCTCCGAATCAAAGAAATCCGAAGCTGCGCCTCCTGTAGAGGAAAGAAATATAAGCCCCGCAAGCACTGTAGGGGAGGCAACGATAGAAAAGCAAGGCTTCGAAAGAATTTATCCCTTGCATAGGGAGGACTCCTATTTTGACGGTACTTGCTTACAGTTAATCGGCTGGAAATTTCTGGGATGCTTGGTATCTCTCTTCAGCTTCGGACTATGTACCCCTTGGGCATTTACCATGATTTATTCGTGGGAAGCAAAACATACTTACATCGAAGGCAAGCAGCTTCACTTTTACGGACATGCCGGAGAGCTTTTCGGACGTTGGATTCTCTGGTTTTTGGGTTCCGTCGGTATACTTACTCTTTTTGGTATGCTCGAACTCGGAATAGTATGGGGGAGTAACGGTATAATCTTTCACCCCGAACATTATTATCTGTTTCCAACTCCCTATCTTGCCTTTTTCGTTGTTTATCTGCTTCTTATTATCTC
This sequence comes from uncultured Oribacterium sp., assembly GCA_963531555.1. Lineage (GTDB taxonomy): Bacteria > Bacillota > Clostridia > Lachnospirales > Lachnospiraceae > Oribacterium. Next base: position 1,197 of record CAUSIX010000038.1, on the reverse strand, counting down.
TCTTATTCTGTATGGAACTTGGGTAGATGTTTCCTTACGGAAATGGAAGGTTAGCCACACCCATTTTGCCTAGACGATATAATCCTTCACGGAATGAACTAAAGAAAACAGGCGACCTTCTTTAAAACTTTATGTGAAACCAGTTCCTGATACAGTTTTTCCGCCTTAAGCTCTACAGCTTTGAAAGAGGCTAAAACCTTAAGCATTCCTCTGTTTTCCCCGATAGAGCTCAGAAAAATATTATACTTATCGCCACATCTTCCCGATGTAGTGAGAACGCACTCGCTATGCTTTTCATCAACGGACTGTTGAAGCTTTCCGTTAACATATAAGCTTAGGCGTGGACACTCGCTACATTTATTATCTAATGAAAAAACAATCATTTTACCGTTAAAATTCTTGGGAACCTGCCATTGATAATAGAGAGAAAATCCGTTTTCTATATATTGGTTTCGATCTATTTTAAAAAACTGCAGGGTAGAAAGCTTTTGTAATTCTCGCTCCGTAAAACGCTTATTTTCCCCACTATAATACCAAAAAGGAATCTTCTCAGAATAAATACATGCTGCATCATGAAAGTAAGATAGCAATTTACCTATAATATACTTAATCATCTTCATAGCCTTCTCCCTCACTTTCGAAAATAGTAGAATAATGAAATAGAATTTGAAAAAAAGCACAAAATAATCCGATTCTCTTCCCTACCGGAAAATGAAATATACTACTATCGTGCATAGAATTTAGCATGTTAAATTGATATAGTCAACTCAATTTTGTGCAATTTGCTGTATAAAATTTATTATTGTAAATTCATTTTGTGCATAAATTTGTTTTATAGAAAAAGCAAGATATCTTAGAGCTTCGCCTCAGACACTTGTTAAAAATCAGAACTAAAATTTTTCAAATATCAGCCCTGATGCCGGCTAAACTCCAGTATTAAAAAAAGACAGCAATAAACACTGTCTTTTTCATGGAACCGCAGGGACTCGAACCCTGGACCGATCGGTTATGAGCCGAGTGCTCTAACCAACTGAGCTACGGTTCCGCAAGGTATTATAAATGAAATAGTCATCATTTAGCAAGTATTAAAGCTTATAGATTCTTAAAAGCACTTCGGCTCCGCCTTAGTCACTTGTTAAAAATAAAAGCCTAAGCAATGCTTAGGCTTAAGCCGATATTCGGACTCGAACCGAAGAC
>CAUSIX010000037.1:0-9219 GCA_963531555.1 uncultured Oribacterium sp. | reverse complement strand
GCCTCCGTGTTTCCTGTCTGACTCCAAAATACAACCTTAATCATTTTTCTGTCCTCCTTTTTCTTTTCTTTCTGCTTATATCATACTATTTTAATAGGATTTTTATGTTGCTTTCGCAACGTTCCTTTAAAATAGTTGCAAAAACTAATCTTATTGAATTAATGCTTCTTCCCCGGATGAAAAAGGAAGAAGACTGCCCTATGCCGCCTGTGCCTGCCTTAAACAACACTCCACCATTCCGCTCAAGCTTTCACTGCGTTTTGCCATATCCATGAATTCTTTAATACATTGATCAAAAAGCTGAAAGCGTTTCAAGGCGCCTTCCGGATCGAAATATACCTTCCAATAGCCTGTAAACTGTGCTTTTTTCTCCGGTGTTTCAATAAAAGCGCGAATGTCCCATAAGGGATAGCCCAAGAAAACTCCTACTTCATGGGGAAAAATCTCCCCTTCTTCCTTATATCTTCTAAAACGCTCTTTGAAGCGACACAAGCTGTTCTCTCCCTCTTGGTATCCGAGCTTTAACGAATAGAGAAAACGCTTTATCTTTTTCTGTGCAAGCTGTCCCTCTAACAGTCCTTTCCGGTAAAGAAAAATACTGTCCTTTGTTCCGGAGTACAGCGTTTCAATAACGAAATCTGAATTCTTTGAGAAAATTTCTTTCAAAATTTCCTTCTCCGCCTTTGTAACCGTAAAAATTGCAGCCGGCTTCAATCCCATAATTACCGGCGCATTAAGACAAATGTGTTCTTTGACGGAATCCTCCACTGTTTTTTTGAAGAAATACTCTTTCTGCATCATGCATAGCCCCCTGCTAGTTAGTTTTATTAAACTAACAATAAATCAGATTATATTAGTTAATACTAACTTTGTCCAGTAAATCTTTTCTTTTCTTGCAAGAGTTGCAGGATGTGTATCTTATTGCTGTTTTTTTCAGTTCTTTACTTTTTTTATTCTATGCTTTTCACCTCTTAGATTTTTTATTTTTGCCTTATACAGCTGTCTTGCAAAATTTCCTCTGTACCTCCGAATAAGGCGTGCTATACTGGTTACACCAAGAGAATTTATGCTTTAGCAAAGGAGGCTTTATGCTTTGTATTGAAAAGGGAACGATTGTCCGTCCCGAAAACAGTTTCAAAGGAAATCTCTATATAGAAGGAGAAAAAATCAAAAAAATATTTCATGAAGCAGAGCGAGAGGAAGAACAGAAATTTCTTCAATCTCTGCCGGAAATGCCTGAGAGAATCAATGCCGAGGGAAAACTGCTTTTTCCGGGCTTTATTGACTGTCACACCCATTTTGATCTGCATGTAGCAGGAACGGTGACCTGTGACGACTTCCCCTCCGGTACGAAAGCGGCTATATCGGGAGGAACCACAAGTATTGTGGACTTCGGAACACAGTATAAGGGAGAGAGCCTGATGGAGGGCTTCCATAATTGGCAGAAGAAGGCGGAAAAAGGTGCCTCCTGCGACTACGGTTTCCACATGTCGATTACCGATTGGAACGAAAACAGTAAAGAAGAATGCCGGAAAATGATGGAGGAAGGTTTAAGCACCTTCAAAATTTACATGACCTACGATATCCAAGTAGACGATGAAGAAATGTTTGAAATTCTGGAGGAGTTGAAAAGGGTAGGCGGCATCACAGGGGTTCACTGTGAAAATACAGGTATGATTGCCGCCTTACAAAAAGAACTTGCCGATAATCCCCAAACGAAGACGAAAGTTTCCTCCCATTATCTTTCCAGACCGGACGATGCAGAGGCCGAAGCCATTAACCGTATGCTCTACATTGCCAATGTAGTGGATACGCCTATTATCGATGTTCATCTGACCTGCGAGAAGGGATTGAATGAGATTCGTGCGGCAAGAAAAAGAGGACAAACCGTTTTTGCCGAGACCTGCCCTCAATATCTGACGATGACGGAAGATTTATATAATTCGGATGATTTTCTCCGCTCCGCACGCTATGTTATCGCACCTCCTCTTAGAAAGAAATCGGACCAGGAGGCCTTATGGAAAGCTCTTAGGGACAATGAAATTCAGACCGTCTGTACCGACCACTGCTCCTTTACTCTTGCACAAAAAGCACTGGGAAAAGAAGATTTCCGAAAAATCCCCGGCGGGATGCCCGGTGTAGAGACAAGAGGAGAAGTGATTTTTTCGGAAGGCGTTGTAAAGGGACGAATCACAAAGGAGAGAATGTGCGCTCTGCTTTCTGAAAATCCGGCAAAGCTCTACGGAATGTATCCGGAAAAAGGAAGATTGGAAGAAGGCTTTGATGCCGACATCGTCCTGATGGATCCGAACAAAAAGAAAAAGATCAGCAAGGAGACCCAAGTTTCCCGTTCCGACTACGCACCCTTGGAAGGCTTGGAAATCCAAGGCGTGATAGAAGAGGTCTTTTTAAGAGGTGAACTTGTAGCAAAATGCGGAAAAGTGCTCAAGGAGAATCACGGAAAATACTTAAAGCGCAAAAAATTCCAATCCGCAGTGTAAGAATTTTTTTCACTTACTAAAACATTTCTTTATATTTTTTATTTTTCTTTAAGTCATAAAACATAATTTCATCACAGAAGGGCGGTATCCTATACACAGTTACAAAAGATGTAACTACAAAAAAGCTTTTCATACTCAGCTCCGGAGCCTTCTCCTGATTAAAACGGTTTCGGAGCCCCCCTTCAAAATGATAGCGAAAAAGAGCAAGGTAAACACCCTGCTCTTTTTTGTTTTTAACGAGTATCCCTCGCGTGTGCGATATCTTTCGTCCTATAAGTCGAGATATCGCCTGCAACTCCCTATAAGTCGAAACCGGCCGCTTTTTCCCTGCATTTCTCAGCCAAAGCACGAAAAGCCGGAAGTGATGCCTCTATTTTCTCATAAGGAACGCAATAAGCGATTCTAAAGTATCCGGGAAGACCGAATCCATCCGTGGGAACCAGTATGATGTGTTCTTCCTCACAGAGTTTTATAAAAGCTTCCGTATCTTCCATGGGGGATTTAATAAGAAGATAAAACGCTCCTTCAGGCGGTATGCAATGAAACCCCATATCCGTAAGCTCCGTATAAAGCAGCTTTCTGTTTCTATCATAGAAACCGAGATCAATTTTCACATCCAGGCACTGCCCGATAACCTTCTGAAAAAGAGACGGAGCATTAACAAAGCCCAGCGTTCTTCCCGCTATGATAGCCGCCTGCATGAGAATCTTCCCTTCCTCAACGGAATCGGAAATGGCAAGATATCCTATTCGTTCTCCCGGGATGGATAAAGTTTTGGAAAAGGAGTAGAGATAAATACTGTTCCTATACAGCTTAGGCATAAAAAGAACTTCTCTTCCGTCATAAGCCAGTTCTCTATAGGGCTCATCACAAATCAGATAAATCGGATGTCCAACTCTTTCCTCCGCCTTCTCCAGCATAAGAGCCAGTGCTCGCAGTTCTTCCTCGCTGTAAATGATTCCGCTCGGATTGTTGGGATTATTTAAAATAACCGCCTTGGTTCTTCTTCCGATTCGCTTCTCCGCTTCTTCCACATTTAAAGAAAAATCATTTTCTTTCACCGGAATAACCGTGAGCTTCCCTTTATAATGCGATACATAAGATTTATATTCCGTAAAATAGGGAGCAAAGCAGAGAACCTCATCTTCCTCATCCAAAAGGCAGCGCGCGAGGATATTTAAGCCGCCCGCCGCACCGGCGCAAAGAAGAATATTTTCCTTCGTATAGTCTACAGTAAAGCGTTTTTTCAGATGCTCCGCCACCGCCTCTCTTACATCTTCAAAACCCGCATTCTGCATATAACCGTGAATTTCATGAGGGTCTTGATTTTCCAAGAGACTGATAATCGCGTTCTTTACTTCATAGGGCACCTCTGCAACAGGATTTCCCAGGCTAAAATCATAAACTGCGTCTTTTCCGTATTTTTTTGCCATTTCCCGTCCCAGTTCGAACATTTTCCGAATAACGGAATTGCCCTCCATAAGACTTTCCATACTCTTTGCTAACACCATTCTTTCCTCCTAAAGAAGACTTTCTCTCTTCTTCTCTTTTAAGGGTTTAAGTGCGGCCGACTTCAAATCATCAAAACCCTTGTCCGAAGAAACCGCCTCCGGATTGTTCCGCAACATGGTTTTAGTCCACCAATGCATCTTTCCGCTTCGCGCATTTCCTCCGTCTTCCAAAACGGCAAGCCTCTCTTCCATTCTATCTTTATCCTCTTCCAAGGCTTCCCAACTTTTCTTTTGGAAAGGCGACCTGTCCATCACAGTACTGGCTACGGCGGAAACGGAATCCTTGACCGTTCCGGCCATCATAACCGTGGATCTTTTCACACTGTTTGCCATCGCCACAGTGGAATCCTTCATGCTTGTTGCCATCGCCACAGTGGAATCCTTAACCGTGTCAGCCATGAATTTCGCCGCAGCAACATTTCCCTCATTTTTTTGCACATAACGAAGTTCTTCCGCGGAAAGCTCTAAACCCGCTTTTGCCTCGGATAGTTTTTCATACACTTCCGCAATCGACTTCCTGAGATACCGGATTTCTTCGGAATTGGCCGCCAGGCGAGATACTCTCTCCCTCAACTCCAATGCCGCTATGGTGGAAAAAATCAAATCCTCCACAAAAAGGGTGTAAAACATCGTATTTAAAACCACAAAAGTAATATATGACCAATGCTCCGGAATGGAAGAAATTCTCGGATGCAGAAGCTTCATCACAATGAGCGCCGCAGCTCCCCAGCCAATGGACGCCGGAAGGCAAACGTAACCGCGAAAGTTTAAAGGATTTTTAGAGTAATCCCACCACCTCATATGGAAAATCTTATTCATGATGACCCCTGTGATGAGTTCCAATAAGGTTCCTCCCACAAGGCCGGTCATAAAAAGATAAATGCCATTTTCCTCGTAACCATGGGTTAAAAAAACCAAAAGGCAACTTCCTACGCCGTAAAGTGGAACCCACGGACCATGGCAAAATCCCCTATTCTGTAAATGTCCCGATTTGATAGAGCAATAAGCCGATTCAAAGCACCAACCGAAAATAGAATAGAGCATAAAAAAAGTAGTCCACTGCAATACAGTATACGACCCCATATCATTCACCTCTACGAATTCTTAACTAAGTATTAGCATACCATTCACCCCTACGAATTCTTAACTAAGTATCATATACTAGCATATTGCGGTCTTTTTTACAAATTTTCCGCTTTTAGGGACGATTTTTTTCGCCACGCGGTAGACGAACTCTCTTCTTCCTTTTTTCCTTCTTGCCGCCTTGTTCTCTTTCTCCTTCTTCCGCTACAGCTGTCTTCGGAAACAAAAAGTTCTCTGCCGCGTAATAGAAGGAATTCTCCCTTCTTTCCTTTTCTTCCAGTCTTTCTTTGGCTTCGCGCAGCTCCTCTTCCATTTTTTGAATCTTTTCTTCTTCTTTTCGAATCTCTTCTAAAAAGCGGGACTTTCTTACCGCCTCTTCCTCCTCCAGTTTTCGACGCTTTTCCTTATTAAATTCTTCTAATAGCCAGGAACTTTTCTTTTTTCCTCCGCCAATAGCCGCTTTCCATTCCAAGCTGCTTTCCGTTTCCTTCTTTTCCTTGGGGTGCGATTCCCTCGTTATATCGCTCCGGGAAAGTGAATGCGCCTTCCCTGCATGGACTGTGTTGACGGCATGGTCTATATTGATTGCCTTTGTTGCCTTTTCCGACAGTTTTTCACTTCTTTGCAAAGGCCTTTTCTTTTCCCCCAAGGTCTCCGCAGCGAAATTTTCAATCCATTCGTGAAAATCCTGTTCTACAGATAAAAGCCGTTCTTTTTTATCCATATCACGGAAGATTCTTTCCACCGCCTCCTGAAACATTTCGGAAAGGCTATCCTTCATATTAAGAAAATAAGGATAAAAACGACTGAACATCGGATTGAAATTACCAAATAGCAGGACATCCGGGCTTAATTCCAGGGCATTGGCAATCGCTAAAAGCATTTCTAAACTGCAACCTGTATTTCCAATCTCCAGACGGGAAATCGTATTGGTCGTACTATAGACGCGCTTCGCCAGATCCTTTTGTCTTAATCCCCTTTCCACTCTGTACTTTTTAATCTGTTTTCCCAGCTGTACCCCTTCCAGCTTACTGTTTTCCCAAATACCGTACCCCTTATTGTCCTGCATTTCCGTGCTATCCATGCCTTCTTCTCAAGCTCCCTTTTTTAGTCCTTAATCTTCTCCCTGAATACGTACAAATCTTTCACCCACGCCATAAACTGTCACAATCGGAGAGACCTCCATAAAAGCATTGGGATAATGCTCCGCGAGATATGAGCGAATCATTGCGGACTGTCTCGGAGACACGATGGAGGAAAGTAAAATCTTATCCGTTTTGGTATACGCTCCTACTGCATTGTAAAGCGTAACACCTCTTCCCAGTCCTAAAATATATCGACTGATTTCTTCACTGTCTTCCTTGTCATGGGGAATGATGCTTGCCTTGTACAGCTTCTGCCTAAAGCCGAAGAGCATATAATCCATGATATAAATGCAAATAACATGGTTAACCAGGGCATAAAGTGCCACATCTTTATTAAATACAAAACCGAGTGAAATGAGAATACTTCCATCCAGAATAAGCATAATTTTACTTAAAGCAATTCCTTTAAATACTTTTCTGTTCAGGATTCTCGCGATAGTATCCGTACCGCCAAAAGTCACTCCCGCTCTCAGTACCAGACCGGACCCGAAGCCGTAGAAAAGCGAAAAATAAATGCAGACCAAAAACATTTCTCCCTGTACAAAAACAAAATGGAACATTCTGGTAAGTACCAAAACCGTGGGATAGAGAAAGGAAACGAAAATAATCTTCATAAACTCTTCCCTCTTCAGTGTAAAAAAAGCCAAAATCAAAATTGTAATACTGAAGAAATAGTAAATATAGCTGTAATTCAAGCCCGTAAACTTCTCCATCATCTGGGAAATTCCCGTCACACCGCTCGTAGACAGCTTATTCGGTATTAAAATGCAATTCACCCCAAATCCCGTAATAAAACAGCCTGCAATGATTTGCAAATAATTGAGTATCTTTCCCCTATGCTTCTGCAAAAACTCCATTTTTCCTTCTCCTTATGTCCCTTCCGTTATCCTGCTTATTCTATCACAAAAGGCTGTAGGAAAAAATAAATCTTTCCCACAGCCTTTGAAAAGCCTTTTAAAGTCTTATGAACTGTATCCGAGCTCGCTTTTTACGCCATTTTACTTCTCGATGTCCATGATACGATCCTGTCCGCGCTTCTCCAGCTCTTTCAGAACCTTTGCAGGATTCTTGAACTTCTCTAAAAGAATCATAGCTGCAATAACATACGGTTTGAAGGAAGCCTCCTTGTAAAGAGGATCTCTGTAGCGATCAAATACGGAAGCATCTACTTCCCCTTCCTTACAGGATACGCCGGTGATGTCAGCCGGCAAGCAGTGCATGTAGAGAGCCTTTCCGCCCTTGGTCAGCTTCATCATTTCTTCAGTACAAGCCCAATCCTTGTGCTGTGCATTCTGTGCAAGAAGCTCCTTCTCTAAAGCCTTGAGTCCCTCTGTATCACCCTCACCGTAAAGGTTTGTTCTCTTCTCCATAGCGGCAAACGGAGCCCAAGACTTCGGATAAACGATATCCGCATCCTTAAATGCTTCCTTCATATCGTTGGTTACCTTGAAGGAACCGCCGGATTCCTTGGCATTCTTCTTGGCAACATCTACAACATCGCCCATTACGTCATATCCTTCCGGATGAGCAAGAACAACGTCCATGCCAAGTCTTGTGAAAAGACCGATTACACCCTGAGGAACGGAAAGCGGCTTTCCGTAAGAGGGAGAATAAGCCCAAGTCATAGCGAGTTTCTTCCCCTTTAAGTTCTCGATTCCGCCCATCTCGTGGATTACATGTAAAGCATCCGCCATACACTGTGTCGGGTGGTCAATATCGCACTGTAAGTTAACGAGAGTCGGTCTCTGCTCGAGAACGCCGTCCTTGTTTCCCGCCTCTACGGCGTTAGCAACCTCGTGCATGTAGGCATTTCCCTTACCGATATACATATCATCACGAATACCGATAATATCCGCCATGAAGGAAATCATGTTAGCGGTCTCTCTTACAGTCTCGCCGTGCGCAACCTGAGACTTTCCTTCATCCAAGTCCTGAACCTCTAATCCGAGAAGGTTACAAGCGGAAGCGAAGGAGAAACGAGTTCTTGTGGAGTTATCACGGAATAAGGAAATGCCAAGTCCGGAATCAAAAACCTTCGTAGAGATATTTCTCTCTCTTAAGTTTCTGAGTGCATCTGCAACATCCCATACTGCCTTCAACTCATCATCCGACTTTTCCCATGTAAGGAAGAAGTCATTTAAGTACATATCCTCTGTCTTCAATCCCTTAATCTCTTTTACCAGCTCTTCAAATGCTTTTTTCTTATCCATTTTTTCTCCTTTAAGGCTCAGCCTTGTTTTTATGATTAGGCGGGCTTAACACCCGCCGTAATTACCTACTGCCTACGCTCAACAAACATTTTCCTACGGGAAAATATTAGTCACAGTAATACTGCGGAAGCGCTGCGTAGAATGCTGCACAGGTTACCAAATCCTTCTTCCAAGTAATCTCGTTCGGTGCATGTGCCTGAGCCTCAGCTCCGGGTCCGAATCCGATAACAGGGATTCCGTTTCTTCCCATGATGGAAACACCGTTTGTGGAGAAGGTCCACTTGTCAAGAAGAGGTCTCGGCCCTCTCTCAGCCACTGTATCTACTTCACCGATTCTCTTCTCACCGAAAAGATCCTTGTATGCGGAAACGGAAGCCTTACATAACTTGTGGTCCTCCGGAAGTACCCATGTCGGGAAGTAGCACTCAATCGGGTATACACAGCCTGTGAAGGAAGGACGATCATAGTTGTACATGGAAACTACTACATCCTCGCCGTACTTCTTTACTGCAGGAAGCTGTCTGATTTCCTCAAGGCAGGACTCCCAAGTCTCTCCGGCAGTCATTCTTCTGTCTAAAGATACAGCGCAGCTATCCGCTACTGCACAACGAGAAGGAGATGTGAAGAAGATCTCGGAAGCGGTAACCGTTCCTCTTCCTAAGAAACGAGCCTCTTTCCACTGCTCATTGTACTTCGGATTTAACATCTTAACCACTCCGCGGATAGAAGTAGACTCTGCATCGCCGTTGTTGTTTAATGCACGAACATC
>CAUSIX010000036.1:0-9267 GCA_963531555.1 uncultured Oribacterium sp. | reverse complement strand
GGTTTTTCATCTCGCAGAGGAAGAGATGGAGGAGGATGAGGAAGCGTTAATTGCCGTTGTAAAGAAGGCTGTAGAGGAGTTTGTATATTCCCGCTCAGAGGAAGGGAAGAAGCTTAGGGCGGACTTGGAAGAAAAACTTTCCGAAATGCAAGGCTATATTGCTTTTTTTAAGGAAAGAGAACCTGAAATTCGTCTGCAATATGAAAAACGTCTGCGGAGAAAAATAGAAGACTGTCTTGAAGGACGGAATATTGATGAAGGAAGGATTTTAGAGGAAGTCGCCATTTTTTCCGATAAGGTGAGTACGGATGAGGAAATTACCAGACTGGACAGTCATGTTAAACGTGCCGGAGCTTTAGTTAAAGAAGAAGAGGCTGTAGGGAGAGATTTAGACTTCCTTATGCAGGAGATGAACAGAGAGAGTAATACCATTTTATCGAAGGCAACGGATTTGGAAATTACGGATATTGCTTTAAAAGCGAAGAATTGTATTGAGAAGATGAGAGAGCAGATACAAAACATAGAATAGAAGAGGGAAAAATGGAAAAAGGGATTTTGGTTGTGGTTTCAGGCTTTTCCGGCGCGGGAAAAGGAACCATTATGAAACGTATTACGGAGAAGTATGATAATTATGCCTTGTCTATTTCAGCTACTACGAGAAGTCCGAGAGAAGGCGAAGCAGAGGGAAAATCCTATTTTTTTGTGAGTAAAGCGCGTTTTGAAGAAATGATAGACCGCGATGAACTTGTGGAGTACGCAAAATATGTGGATAATTATTACGGAACTCCCCGAAAATTTGTAGAAGACTGTCTAAATCAAGGCAAGGATGTGATTTTGGAGATTGAAATTCAAGGAGCTCTAAAAATTAAGAAGAAATATCCTGAAAGTCTTCTGATTTTTATGACACCGCCTTCTGCGGAAGAACTTCGAAAAAGGCTGATAGGGAGAAATACCGAGGATGAAGCGACGATAAATAGGCGCCTGAGTCGAGCAATAGTAGAGTCGGAAGGCGTGGAAGCTTATGATTACGTCTTGGTGAATGCGGATATTGACACTTGTACGGAAAAACTGCATAATCTAATTCGTGCGTCTCACGATAGAGTGGAAGCGCATTTGGATTTGATAGAAAAAATCAGAAAGGATTTAAGGAGGATAGAAGATGCTACGTCCAACATATAACGACTTAATAGATTCTATGAACAAGAATAGAGAAGAGGGAGAATTGGAAGTGCAGTCTCGCTATTCTGTAGTCATTGCCAGCGCAAAGCGGGCAAGACAGATCATTGACGGAGATGCACCGCTGGTAAAGGCGGAGGAAGGCAGAAAGCCGCTTTCCGTTGCTATTGAAGAGATATCCAAGAATCTGGTTAATGTAGAGAAAGGCTTGGATTATGAAGAAGAGCCTATTCACAATCAGGACAGTGCAGAGTCTTATCCTCGTTTCGCACAAGATGAAGAGTATGAGGATGAAGATTTAGAAGAGGAAGAAGGAACCGACGAGGAAGAAGCGGATTCCGAAAGTGAAGAAGAGTATGCGGAGGGAAGCGGGGAAGAAGACGACTATTCCGACGGAGATTATTCATCAGACGGTGAAGAATAATGAAGCTGTATTTGGAAAGCCTCGGTTGTGATAAAAACCGGGTGGATTCGGAGAAGCTCTTATCGGAACTTTTGGGAAAATATGAAGGCTCTGAGGTAACCTTGGATCCATCCGAAGCGGATATTGCTATTGTGAATACCTGCTCGTTTATCGGACCGGCCAAAGAAGAAAGCATTAATACCATATTGGATTTAGCGGAGTATAAGAAAAGCGGAAGACTGAAGAAACTGATTGTTGCCGGCTGCCTTGTGGAACGGTATAAGGATGAAATACGGAAGGAACTTCCCGAAATAGATGAGATTGCCTCTGTAAAAGACTACGTACGTCGTCTCGATTCCCAGATGAAGAGAGTAGAGAGCGGAGAACGTTTTACCCGCTATTTAAAAATTGCTGAAGGCTGCGATAAGTACTGCAGTTATTGTATCATTCCCCGTCTTCGGGGGCATTTCCGTTCCATTCCTATGGACATGGTTTTGGAAGAGGCGAGGGAACTTGTGGAAGACGGTGCGAAAGAACTGATTTTAGTGGCACAGGAGACGACGCTTTACGGAACCGATCTTTACGGGAAAAAGAGTCTGCATCTTTTGCTTCATGCTCTTTCCGAGATAGAAGGATTGGTCTGGATTCGAGTTTTGTATTGCTACCCTGAGGAAATAGAACTTCCGCTCATTGAGGAGCTTCGCGATAATCCGAAAGTCTGTCATTATCTGGATTTGCAGATTCAGCATTCTTCCGATAGGATTTTGAAAGCCATGAACCGGAAAACGCGGAGAGAAGAATTAAAGGAGAAGATTGCTCTTCTTCGGAGAGAAATTCCCGATATTTGCCTACGAACAACTTTGATTACCGGCTTTCCCGGAGAGACGGAAGAAGATTTTCAAGATGTCCTTTCCTTCACTACGGAAGAACGTTTCGACAGGCTGGGCGTTTTCCCATACTCTCAAGAGGAAGGAACCCCTGCGGCAAGTATGGAGAATCAGATTCCGGAAAGTGTGAAGAACAAGAGGCTTTCCCGTATTATGGAATTGCAGCAGGAAATTGCGTTCCAAAAGGCTGAGGAACAAAGGGGCAGGATTTTAAAGGCTCTTATTACGGGCTATGACGAGGAGGAAGGCAGAGTTATTCTTCGATCGTATATGGACAGTCCGGAGATTGACAGCTTTATCTTCGTAAAAGGACCGGAGAGAGTCGGCGGAGATTTTGTCCAAGTGAAAGTAGTGGATACGGAAGGCTATGATTTAATAGGAGAGTATTGTGAATCTTCCCAATAAATTGACCATTTTAAGGGCGTTGATGGTCCCTGTGTTTGTATTTTTTATCTTGTATCCGGCGGAACAGGAAATGCTATTCCGTCTGATTGCGTTGTTCTTGTTTTGTACAGCCTCTTTTACAGACTATCTGGACGGACATATCGCAAGAAAAAGAAATCTGGTTACCAATTTCGGTAAATTTATGGACCCCTTGGCGGATAAATTACTGGTTTGTTCCGCATTAATTTGTATGATTCCTTTATCAAGGCTTCCAGCATGGTATGTGATCATTCTCATTTCCAGAGAATTTATTATTTCCGGTTTTCGTCTGATTGCCGTGGAGCAAAATGTGGTAATAGCCGCATCCTATTTCGGAAAGCTGAAGACAGTCAGCCAGATGGTGATGATTATTCTCCTCATTTTACAGCTTCCTGCCTTACATTTTGTCAATTTGCTTTTTATTTATCTGTCTTTAATTTTAACTATTGTTTCACTTATTGATTATTTATATAAAAATCGGAAAGTGCTGCAAGAAGGAGGCTTTTAATGGGAGAGAAGAAAAAGGAGAAGGAGCTTCATTACCCTATTGATGCTACTCTTGAAGAGCAGGTGGTGTTTCTTTTGAAAAACTCGAAGAAAACAATCACTACGGCTGAGAGTATTACCGGAGGGCTGGTTTCTGCCGCCATCACCTCGGTGGAAGGAGCTTCGGACTGTTTTAAGGTTGGATATGTAACTTATTCCAATAAATCGAAGCGAAAATTGCTTTCCGTGAAAAAGGAGCTATTGCGAAAGGAAGGCGCGGTATCGGCCTCTACCGCAAAAGAAATGGCGATTGGCGCCATGATGGAGTCCGAGGCGGATTTAGCCGTTGCGCTCACCGGAAATGCCGGTCCCGGCGCGTTGGAAGAGAAAGAGGTAGGTTTAGTCTATATTGCTGTTTGCGCAGGAGGAAAAACCAAGGTTCTGGAGTTCCATTTTACGGGAAACAGAAAAGAAGTTCGGGAACAGGCCTGTAATGCGGCTTTGCAAATGGTCAGAACCTATCTTACGGAAAAGAAATAATGCGTTTGTCTAAGGATTTATGCTTCGGGAATAGAGCCCAAAAATATATTCCCTATCTCATGGAAAATTTGAGAGAAGGGCATATTGTGCCCATGGCTTATCTGGTATATAGCGGATACGGAAGCAACTTATTCGAGTTCTATCCTTCTTCCATGCTGAAAATGAAAAACTTTCCCAGAAAAGAGGATGAGATTCTCGGAATAGCCTACGGATATAAGGATGCGCTTCAATTGGTATCGATGATGAGTCTTAAGAAGCTGAGAGGAGAGGAGAAATGCTCATCGCTTTAACGATTCTCAAATATCTCTTATTGATTCTTCTTTTTTTGCTTCTACTTATTCTCTTCCTTTTGCTTGTTCTTTTATTTGTCCCCTTTCGTTACAAATTGGACGGGAAGAAGGAGAGGGAGGAAGAGCATCCGACAGGGGAGTTCTCCCTGCGTTTTCCCCTCATGCATTTTCAGGCAAGCTATCAAGAGGAAAAACTAAGTTACTCCGGAAAGATTCTTTTCTTCACGATTTTTGAGGGAGGAAAAGAATGAAGGAAATAATCGGAAAAGGGAAGAAGATTCTTCGGGAGAAACTGAGAAGCTTCAAAGAAGTTCTTGAGACCGTCAAAGAACTTAGCAAGGAAGAATCAAGGGAGATGATAGCCCTGGTTTTACGCGAAACGCTCCGCTTTTTAAAGACTTGTCGAATTCGAAAGGCGAAAGGAGAGCTCTATTTTGCAATAGAAGATCCTTATACTATGGGGCAGGTTTTAGAAGGTCTGGCGCTCTTTTATCCGCTTGTGCAGGATAAAATCAGACTTGTTCCGGAGTTCGGAGACAGTTATTATTATGGAAAGATTCGTATAGAGGGAAGAATACGGCTGATTCATTTGCTGATTCTGTTGGTTCGCCTTTTAAAAAATAAACAGTTCCGAAAATTAGTCCTCAAGGGAGGGAAGCATGGCAAATAACAATACAAAAGAGCTTATTCAAGAACTATTTCAAGGGATGGACGGCTTTGTGCAATCCAAAACCGTTGTCGGAGAGCCGATTAAGCTGGGAGATACTGTTCTCATTCCTCTTATGGAGCTTAGCTGCGGAATGGCAAGCGGTGCTTTTGTGAAAGAAAATAACAAAAAAGGAGACGGCGGCGCCGGGGCTATGAATTCGAAGATCAGTCCTGTTGCAATGCTTGTGATTCAAAATGGAAGAACAAAGCTGATTCGGGTGAAAAATGAAGATGCTATTTCCAAGATTATAGACATGATTCCGGAGGCTATCGATAAAATCACCGGAGGAAGCAGGGTCAGTGAGTCTGCAGAAGAGAAGGGACAGGAGGCTTTAAACTCTATGGTTCAAGCTGAAAAAAAGCAGAAAAAAGAAGATAAGAAGTATACGGTTCTTTCTGCCGGAGAGAGTGGCGATATTTATGCCGATTCCGCCGAGGATGTAATTGATATAGATTTGAGTGATTTTGAAGAGTAAAAAGCGATTATCCCGGAAAGGTTGAAGGATAGAAAGTTGATGCAGAGTTCTCGTTTGGATTTTAAATTTTGTTCTCGTTTGGATTTTAAATTTCTGCTTGCAATCTAAAATCATTTTTGCTATAGTACTATAGTCGCTGTGAAGCAGTGGATTTTTTAAAAGAGGGAGGTGCAATCATGGCTAAGTGTGCTATTTGTGAGAAGGCAGTACATTTCGGAAATCAAGTAAGCCATTCACATAGAAGATCGAACAAGATGTGGAAAGCGAATGTGAAGTCAGTTAGAGTGAAGGTAGATGGCGGTACAAAGAAGATGTACGTCTGTACTTCCTGCCTGCGTTCCGGTAAAGTTGAGCGTGCTGTTGCAGGCGCTGCGGAATAAGAAATGTTTGAAAAGATATTGTCGAAAGGCAATATCTTTTTTTATGCCTTGACAGACTTATTATATTAGTGTACTATTCTGATAGTACACTAATACAGAATCATTTCATGTGATTTTTAGCTCAGTTAAGAAAGGAGGCAAAATGCAATACAATCCTTCTATTCCAATCTATCTGCAAGTGGAAGCGGAACTTATCAAGGATATGTTAAACGGAAAGCTTCCTCCCGGAGAAAAGCTTCCTTCAGGAAGAGACCTGGCTGTAAAGTATAAAATCAATCCCAATACGGCATCACGTGTTTATCAGGAATTGGAAATGAAGGGGCTTTGCTTCACAAAGAGGGGAATGGGGACTTTCGTCACCGAGGATGAAAGAAAATTAAAGATGGAAAGAGAAAGGCGTGCAAAGGAATATACGAAAGAATACATTATACGTATGAAGGGTCTTTCTATTTCAAGGGAAGTGATTCAGGAATATATAAAGGAGGAAATCGATGCTTCAGTCTACAATGCTAAGTAAAAAATACAACGGAAAAACAGCCCTGGACCATGTTGACACAGAGCTTTTGAATGGCAAAATTTATGCCTTATTGGGCCCGAACGGTTCCGGAAAAACTACTTTTATGAAGATTATTTCCGGTCTGACAAGAGAGAGTGAAGGGGAGGTTACTTTAGACGGAGAGACCCTTTCCATGAAAAGTAGAGCACTTGTTGCCTACCTTCCTACGGAGTCTCATGCGTATCCGTTTATGACGGTGGGAGAGTTTGGAGAGTATTATAAGAAGTTTTTTACGGATTTTCAGGAAACGAGATATAAGGAATGGATTAAAAGAATGGGGATTCCTTTTCAGACTCCGTTTAAGGTTCTTTCTTCCGGAATGGATAAAAAGGTGAGAGTGGCGGCAACACTTTCTCGTGATGCAAAGCTCCTTATTTTGGATGAACCCTTTAACGGTGTGGATCTTTTGGCCAGAGAAGAAATTGTGAAAATGATTCTTGAAGTGATGGCAGAGGACAAAATCATCCTGCTTTCCAGTCATCTGGTGGAGGAAGTGGAATCCTATGTGAATACGGCCCTGTTTTTTAGTGAGGGAAGGCTGATTGCAAAGGAAGATGTGGAAGAGTTGAGAAGCAGCAGAGGCATGGCTTTAACCGATCGCTACAGAGAATTATTCGGAAAGGTGGGAGATTGATATGTGGACTTTGATTCGATATGAAATGAGAAAAACGATGCAGATTAAAATTATTTCCGTTTCCCTGATTGCCATTTTTGAATTTCTACTGCTCTTTGGAAGCACAAGCGGAAATATTGCCGTTATGGGACTTGCCGGGGTATTTCTTTTCTTTTTCAGTTTTGTGGCATTTCTGCTTTTTGGCCTTTCCAGTATGGCGAGCCTAAGCAAAGACTTAAGTACTAACCAGGGCTATATGTTGTTTATGCTTCCCAAACCGAGCTATACCTTTCTTTTCGCTAAGATATTGGAAAGCTTACTCAGTACATTTTGTCTCGGCCTATTGCTGTACTTTCTGTTTCTCTTTGATATCTTTTTCTTCAGTGTGGATGTCGCTAGTTTTATGGATGATTTTAATATGGTATGGGGACTTACCATGGAAAGCAGACTGGGAGACTTTATCCACTTTATGATTTCCATCGCCTTGATTTATGCAGGATTTTGGCTGTATATGTCATGCCTGGCTGTTCTTTGTGTTACGGTACAGGCCAGTTTTTTCAGGGGGAAAATCTTGGCTTTCCTTATTTCAATCATTGTATTTTTGTTCCTGGCGGTCAACATTGTGGAGTGGTGTGCGACTTTTTCGGAGAAGATAGTGGATTTGGTCGGCTTGGACAGCCAAATGAATTCTCCTCTGCAGATTCTTTTCTTGACTTTGGTGTCTCTTCTTTGCTTCGGTCTTTCCGCCTATATACTGGAAAAGAAGAGAAATTATTAATCCCTTTTCATCTATGGAAAAATAGAGTATACTAAGAAAGAATTCTCGAACTATCGAGAATTCTTTTTCTTTTAGCTTAGTATTGCTTTGTATACATGCTTAAAAACAGAATTCTTTTTTGTTTATTAAGAATTGGAGGACAGACTATGAAAGGAAAAATTCCGTCGCATTTTGGAGAGGTTGAAATTTCCGAGAGAGTCATTGCCGAGTATGCCGGGAATTCTGCGGTTTCCTGCTTTGGAATCGTGGGAATGGCCGCGGTGCCCATGAGCGGAAAAGGCCTTGCCCGTTTACTTAGGAAAGAGAGTTATCATAAGGGAATAGACGTAAGGATTAAGGAAAATAAAATCAGTCTGGATTTTCATGTCATTGTAGCTTACGGTGTCAGCATCAAGGCAGTTGCGGAAAATCTCATGGAAAGTGTTGAGTATCGCATTTCCCAGTTTACAGGTATGGAAGTGGACCGTATCAATGTGTACGTAGAAGGCGTACGCATTATTGATTGATAGGAGGGAAGGCCCTGTGAGTAAGGTGCTTAGTGTAAAAGAGTTAAAAAAGGCATTTCTAG
Source organism: uncultured Oribacterium sp. (assembly GCA_963531555.1). GTDB lineage: Bacteria > Bacillota > Clostridia > Lachnospirales > Lachnospiraceae > Oribacterium. The sequence goes on along the minus strand of CAUSIX010000036.1, from coordinate 983 downwards.
CGGGTGCAAATCAGTTAAATGCTAAAAAAGATCTGATTAATGAGTTAAATGTATTCCCTGTACCGGACGGGGATACGGGAACCAATATGACGATGACCATCCTATCTGCAGCAAGAGAAGTGGACAGTGTGGAGGACAAAAATTTAAAGGATATTTTGAAGGCTATGTCCGGCGGAGCCTTAAGGGGAGCCAGAGGAAATTCCGGCGTTATCTTGTCCCAGCTGATTCGCGGTTTTACCAAAGAACTTTCTGAAAGCGGAGAGATGGATGCATTATCCCTTGCAAAGGCATTCCAAAGAGCCGTGGAGACTGCCTACAAGGCTGTGATGAAGCCGAAGGAAGGAACCATACTGACCGTTGCAAAAGGAATGGCGGACAAGATTATGGAGCTTTCTTTGACAGAGGAAGAAATCCTTCCCCTGTTCGAAAAGGTTTATGCACATGGAGAAGAAGTTTTAGAGTATACGCCGGAGCTTCTTCCGGTACTTAAGGAAGCCGGAGTAGTGGATTCCGGCGGAGCAGGCCTTATGGCAGTCATGGAAGGAGCGCTTCGCTCTTTGCGGGGAGAGAAGATTGTCCTGGATCTGGAACTGAAGGAGAGTGGAGCAGTATCCGCTCTGGTAGGGGAAAGAAAGAACAAAGGGGAGATTTCCACTGCGGACATTCGCTTTGGTTATTGTACGGAGTTTATGGTTAACGGAGACCATGCCTTTACGGACGATGAGGTGGATGCACTTCGTACTTATTTGAACGGAATAGGGGATTCCATCGTATGCTTTTCCGATGAAGAATTGATTAAGGTACATGTTCATACCAATCATCCGGGAGATGCTTTTGAAAAAGGTTTATCGATGGGCTATCTTTCCAAGATGAAGGTGGACAATATGCGTCTGGAGCATCATGAGCTTTTGATTGAAGATGCGTCCCGCATTGCTGCGATGGAGAAGCTGGACGAGGAGCAGGTTAAGCCTGCGGAGAGAAAG